>JAOUPW010000001.1 GCA_029879665.1 Rhodospirillales bacterium
TTGAAACCGAAGAAGAATCCGGCCTCCGCGTAGTCGAGGACCGGATCGAAATTTCCGACGCCGCCCGCCAGGCGCTGGCCTTGAGCGAGGCCCTGAACGCCGGCAAACATCATGGACAAAGCGGGCTGCCAACCGCCACCCTTCAGGAAATCCGCGCTGATTTCGAGGAAAAAGCTGCCCAGTTGGCGAAAGAACTGGGCAATAAATTCCGTCAGGCGGGGATTGATGACGCCGAACAGATTGTTCTCAACGCCGGCGAAGGCGAATTCACGATTTCCGGCGATCATCCGGCGTTGGGCCGCATCGAAGCGCTGCTCGCCGCCGATCCCGCCTTCACCGAGCGCTTCGTCACGCTTTCGCAGGTCGGGTCCCTATTGGCCACCGCCGATACCCACGGCGACTTCGCCAGCGCCTACGGCGAAAACGCCGTCGCCGCCGTCGACACGTACGCCACGCAGATTTCAAACATCGATTCAGGCATACATTTTCTCTATCAAGACGGTGGCATGACCGCTTTGCTTGGTCTGCCCGGCGGCTCCGTGACCTGGTGGTCGACGGTGGAGGTGGAGGGAGAGTCCTAACCTATCGAAAAGCAAACATACCCAGGTGTTATCCACAACTTGTAAGCGATTGAATTTGTTCTAATTCGCGGGAAAATTGGGAACGGAATCAATAACCGGGTATAATCGGGGCCAGTTGGAAAAGGAGGACCGTCATGCATCGCAAGATCATTCCGGACCTTATTGAAAACGAACGGCCGAAAAGGGATGGGCGCGTCTGCGAACTGCCGGTGGAAAGCACGGCATTTGAAGCCGCCCAACAGATGGCCGACTGCAACGTCGCCGCCATCGCCGTCACCGATGAGGACGGAAAATTAAAAGGTATCGTTACCGAACGGGATCTGACGCGCCGGGTTATGGGTGCTAGGCTCGATCCCAGGGAGACGAAACTCAGCCAAATCATGACCCGGGATCCGGACACGCTGCGTCCGAACGATTCGGCGCTTGATGCCCTGAAGAAAATGCACCTCGGGCGCTATCGCCACATGCCGGTGGTCACGGACGGCGGCATCGTCGTCGCCATGGTGTCCATCCGTCACCTGTACGCGGCGATTCAGTTGGATCTGGAAGACGACGTCCAGGAATACCGTTCCTTTGTCTTCGATACCGGTTACGGCGCCCGTCAGTAAAGGTCACGAACAAGAACAGGGGACATCATGCCCGGTACCGGCTTCTGCCCCTTTCACGGCGCGAAGGTTGGGAATTTCTCGTCCGTTTGCATTGCTGCGTGCATAGGAGCTTCGGGAACGGAGCACCGGTAGATCTTACGGTAGTCTTCGTCCAGGCGCCGGCCCGTGCCCTTCGCCGCTCCGGGGTCGTAAGTTCGGGGCCCATGAGGCGGGGGCTAGGATGATGTCCGTTGCTCGCGTCTGTAGCTTACTTTAATCACACCCAAAACCAGCAGCATCACAATTCCGAACGCGGCCCCGAACAAGAACGGACCGCCAAGATAAAGGCAATAAGCCGTCGCACTAATATGGAAGATACTTATGAGCCGCGTCGCAGTAGATAGCCACCGGGTGGTTCCCTCATGCGTGACGGCAGCGTCCAGCGGTTGTAGCGCAGACCGGACGGCGGTACTGAAGGTAGAGGTATGAGTCGTTTTCATGGTTACCATAAATCTCACTCCAGTTCAGTTGCCAACAAGGGGCAGTTCATAACCTGCCTACGTGCACAAATCCGAACCTTGGCCGGGATTTCTAAGTCCGGCCATCAATAAAATCGCTCAACTTCGGTCGTTTAAGAATTTAGAAGGACGATACGCATCCTAAGCCATGAAATCCGTTGTGTTTCAGGTTCTTGTAACTCAGGTGCCTATTGGAAATCCCTAAATATTCAACCGATTTATCGTAAAATTATGGGGAACTTTAATAACAGAGTATGTGACGGCCATCACATCGGCGATCTTGCTTTCCGGCGGCGTTGCAGCCGACGCCCGGAAACCGGGTTAACGGTTTCTGGTGGAAAAATCCCAATGAATAAAAATCAATGCCCTTCCCGCCACCAGGCGGCCATCAGCATGCCCAGTACCAAAACCAGCGCCGCCAGTCCCGGCAGCAGGGGATTCTGGATGATCCCGGCAACCATGTAAGACCGGTTCTCGGTAAACCCGATCCAGCCGCGCCCGGCGCTGTCCCGGCCCGCCTGGGTGCGCCTGAGTTCCGGCAGGCCGTCGGCCAGCCAGTGGATGCCGCCGCCGGTGGCCTTGACCAGGGGCGTCAAGAGCTGGGCGGTGGCGCGCAGGTCGGCAAGTTCCAGCGGGTTTGCCGTGCCGGCGGCGGCCAGCGCCGTCTGGGTGCCATCGGTGACCCGGTATAGTCCGTTTTCCTCCGCCGGAAGGGTGGCACCGCCCACGCCGGGACCCCTGTGTTCCAGTTTAAGAATGTGTTCTTCGCCCGACGGTGTGGTGACGGTAATTTCCGGCGTTTCGGTGCCCAAACTGCGGCGCCGCACCGTCAGGATTCCGCTTTTGATCGACGCTTTGAGGATTTTTTCTTCCAGGTCCGGTTCTTTCATCAGCCAGTGGGCGAGGCGGCGCAACAGTTCGCCTTGCGGCCCGCCACCTTCGAATTCCCGCGCCCACAGCCAGATCTGATCGCTCATCAACTGAGCGATGCGTCCCTTGTCCACCCGGTCGAGAATCAACAGCGGGCCGCCGTCGATCCCTTGCATCAGCGTCGTGCCGGTGGTGTCCTTGGTTTCAATCTGCCGGAACCAGCGGCCCCAGGTTGGCGCCTTGCCGGTGGCTCCGTCGAGCAGGGCGGTGACCGGATGGCGCTGCCCCAGTTCGGTGATCAACGGCTTAAAGCCACCTTCCAGCACCCGCCCCGACGGCTTGCCCGGCATGATCGCGCCCAGGGGACTGCGGAACAGGCTGCGCAGTCCGGCAAATTCGGGCCCCGCCGAAAGCATCAAGGCGCCGCCCTCGCGCACGTATTTTTCGATGTTGCGGATATAGGCGGGTGGCAGCACGTTACGAAGTTCATAGCGGTCGAACACGATCAGGTCGAATTCCTTCAGCTTGACTTCGAATAATTCGCGCACGGGGAAAACGATCAACGAAAGTTCATCGAGCGGCGTGAAATCCTGTTTTTCCGGCGTGCGCAGGATGGTGAAGTGAACCAGATCCACCGAAGGGTCGGATTTGAGAAGATTACGCCAGGTGCGCTCGCCGGCGTGAGGTTGGCCGGAGACCAGCAGCACCCTGAGCCGGTCGCGCACGCCATTGATATTCAGCACCGCCCGGTTGTTTAACGTTGACAGTTCTCCCGGGATTTCCTCGGCGATGAGTTCCAACACCGTCTGACCGGCATGGTCCAGCTTGACGGAAAAAGTTTCCGACCGTCCGACCGGAACCGTGCCGCTGGAGACTTCGATGCCGTTCTTAAGCAGCCGGACTCCGGCCCGGGTTCCCAGGTTTGCGCCCTGGGTTTTCTTTTTGTCGCCGGCGTCGAAATCCTCGACCCGAAAGCGAAGCGTGATATCACCGCCGACGATGCCGTAAGCCGGGGCCTTTTCGATGATCAGACGGCGGTCGGCTTCATTGCGGTTACCGTTCAACAACACATGTACCGGTCCGGGGAACGAATCTTTTTTTGCGGCTTTAGACTCAAATTGGGGCGCGTCATGGACCTGGCCGTCGGTGATCAGCACCGCGCCGGCGAAGCGCTGCTGGGGAATGCTCGTCATTGCCTTGGAAAGAGCGTCGATCAGGCGGGTGCCGGAATCTTCCGCCGCGTCCGGCCCGCCACCCCGGGTGCGGATGACGTTGACTTCAAGCCCTCCAAAACGTTCCATTTCGGCGCGGAGCTTTTCCAGCGCCGCTTCGTTTTGCTTCTTGCGTTCGCCGACGGACTGGCTTTGCGATTCATCGATGACGATGACGGCGATGTCCGGCTGATTTTTGCGATCTTCTTCGACCATGCGGGGGTTGAGTGCGACTGCGGCAATCAGGGTCAGCGCCGTGGCGCGGAGCACGATGCCGCGTCCGCCCCGCATCAGGGCCAGGCCGAGCAAGGCAATGGAAATCGCACCGAAGATCGCGATCAGCGGCCACGGCAACAGCGGCGCGAATGAAATTCCCCCGCTCAACGGCTCAGCCTTTCCATGATCGCCGGCAGGTGAACCTGATCGGCCTTGTAGTTACCGGTAAGCACGTACATGACTAGATTGATGCCGAAGCGAAACGCCCATTCCCGCTGTTTCTCGCCACCGGGCACTACCGGGAACAGGGGCTGGTGGGCGTCATTCAAGGCCCATGCGCCGGCCCAGTCGTGGCTGCCGATGATCACCGAACTGACACCGTCGTTGACGCGTTCGCCGGGGATCTCGACCCATACGGTGTCGCCGGTCCAGCGGCCGGGAAATTCCTTCATCAGGTAAAAGGACCTTCTCAGCACATGATCGGCGGGCGCCGGCCTTAAGGGGGGAATGTCCAAGCCCCGAGTTATTGTGACGATGTCTCCGGTTCCGGAACCAGATTGATCGCGGGTATCGAACAAAATCGTGCCGCCGCCCAGCAGATAGGCGTTGACCTGAGCAGCCGCCCGGGGCGACAGAGCAGGCTGACCTAAGGAAACCGGCCAATAGAGCAATGGAAAAAAGGACAAAGTGTCGTATTCCGGATCAACGCCGACCGGGGTTCCCAGGACCGCGGCGGTGCGCTGGTTGACCATGGCACTTAGGCCGCTGAGTCCGGCGCGGCTGGTCCGGTCCACTTGTGGGTTTCCGGTCAGCACATAGGCGAGACGCGTTTCCAGGCTGGCGGCCAGCGCCATTTCGTCCCGGGTTTGGGCGTTGACTTCGTCGCCGGGGGCGAACATGAGAATTACCGCGGCCGCGCCTGCCACGCGTTTCCAGTTCAGTAACCCTCTCAGCGCAAGGCTGGCGATCAGATCGATTAAGGCCAACCCCAACACCAGCCCAAGCAGCCAGGGCCGTAAATCCCGTTCGCGGGCTTCGCTGTAGCCTTGGTAGTCAATGCCGGCGACGTTAGTTACGAAGGGCGCTGTCACCGGCAGGGACGCCGACAGATTAAGCGCGCGGCGCGATGATTCGTCGCCGTAATAACCAGGCGGATGTTCGGGTTCGGCGATGGTTTCGGAAAAAGTTCCGGCGGCGATATCCAGGGTGTCGGGCGGGGGCGGCCCCAGTCGGCCGAACCCGTCCAGTATTTCCCGAGGTTCCAGCGGCGGGCCACCCGATCCGGCGGTGACTCCCTGGCTGAGGGCGACGACCTTGCGCAGCATTTCCACAAACAGGCCGGACAACGCCAAATTCGACCAGGTGGTGTTGGCGGTGGTGTGCACCAGGATCAGCCAGCCGTCGCCTTGCTTCGCCGCCGTCACCAACGGCGTTCCGTCGCTGAGCTTGACCCAGGTCTTATCCGCCAGATCGAGGGCGGGCTTTGCCAGGAGCTGGCGGCGGATGGATATCTCGTTTGTTTTACCGGTGGGAATTTTCAGGCCAAAGAAAGGGCTGGTGTCTTCGAACGGAGCCAGTGTGACCGGCTGGTCCCAGGACATGGCTCCGCCCAGGGCCCGGTTGCCGAGGCGAAGATCGACCGGAGTCAATCCGTCCGACTTCACCGCAAGCCGGGGCCCAGCGAATCGCAGCAACACACCGCCGGCTTTGATCCATTTGCTGATCCGGTCCAGTTCTTCCGGTTTGAGAAGCGGCGGATCGGCCAGCACAAGGACAGCAAGTTGGCGGCCGAGCAGATCGGAAAGGGTGCCGCGGCGGACTTCAGTGAACGGTTTTAAGGCGCGTTCCAAATAATAAAGACTACCCAGCAGGGGTTGACTGCTGTCAGTGCCGCCGGGATCGAGCAGTCCGGCGGGCCGGACCCGCCAACGTTCGTCCGCGAGCACGACGGAACCCGCCGTTTCCTGGCCCTCGATGATCAGGCGTTCGAGCCGGTTGCGCAGTTCAACGGGAAGTTCCAACCGGGCGGCGGCTATTTTCTGGCCATCCTTGAAAACCATGTCTTCGCGGGCCAGCAGATTGCCGTTTGTGGCCAGGGCGCGGACCCGGATGGTTTCTTCGCCCTTTTGATCGGGGCGCACTGCTTCGAGAACGAGGACGCCTTCTTCCGGAGATGGCGGGCGCAGCAGCCGGGCGGCGGATGAGCTGGGGTCGGAAATGACCGTTACCGCACCGAGGGTTCGAAGTTCGGTCACCAGTTTTGCGCTTCCGCCTTCTTCAAGGCCGTCGCTCAGCCAGATCACATGCCCCGGTTGGCTTTTCAGCAAATCCTCAGAAGTCAGCAGAGGTTGCAGCGCTTCCTTGCGGTCCGTCGCCCAGGGCTTGGGTTGCAGAGGTGCAACCCGGTCGCGTGCATTTTTCGCCGTCATAAATTCCACCGCCGGCCGCGCCGATTTTAATGAGATTTTAGCGGTGGTGACGACGGCGACCTGGCGGTTTTCTCGTCCGGCCTGATCGAGCAGGTTTCCGATCATGGTCTGACGTGCCGGCCAGTCACGGGCGGCGGCCCAGCCGTCATCAATGATAAGAATCAACGGCCCCTGGCTTCGAATCATGGAAGACGCATTGAGCAACGGATGGGCGATGCCCAGGATCAGAGCCGCCGCCATCAACAGCCGCAACAGCAACAACCACAGCGGCGATGTCGCCGTGCTTTCCTGGTCGGTGGAAAGATCCATCAGCAAGCGGATGGGCGGGAAGCCCATGCGCATCGGCGCCGGTGGCATCAGCCGCAGCAGAAGCCAGATCGCCGGCAACAGAGCCAAACCGACCAGGGCCCAGGGTGCGGCAAACGATAGGGGGCCGAGTGCGATCATGGCGCTACCATGACCGGCCCTGGGTCAGGGCCAGGAACAAAGACAGCAAAATGCTTTCCGGCGCATGATCTGTATGATGGGTGGTGAACGTCCAGCCGGCGCCCCGCGCCATTGCCGCAAGCCCGTCCCGGTGACGGGAGAGGGCAGCAATATAATCCGCGCGCACCGCTTCCACCTTCCCGATCAGGACGTCGCCTTCCCGTTCCGGGCCCTGGAACTGAACGCGACCGTCAAAGGGCAGGGTTTCTTCCGCAGGATCGAGAATCTGGACCAAGTGTCCGGTCAACCCCCGGCCTACATAGGGATCAAGGGCGGCCTTAGTTTCCATCAAGGGCGAAAGAAAATCGCCGAACAGGACCAGCCGTCCGTGGCGGGGCAGAAGTTCAAACGGCGGCAGGCTATCCGCAGGGCGCTCTTCCTGGAGGGACGTGGATTCAATTGTTTGGGCCATGCGGGTGAGCACAGCGCGGCCGGTGGCGGGCGGCCGTCCGGAGCCGAGCAGGCTCATGCGTTCGCCGCCGCGCACCAACAGGGATGCCAAGGCAAGCAGCAGGATGTCAGCGCGGTCGGATTTGGTCGGCAGGTTGTTTGATGACCGGTAGGCCATGGAGGGGGAGACATCGCGCCATAACCAAACACTTTGCGCCGCTTCCCATTCGTTTTCCCGCACGTAAACCGGTTGCGATTTGGCCGATTGCCGCCAGTCGATATCAGCCGCCGAATCGCCGGTCTGATAGCGGCGAAACTGCCAGAAGGTTTCCCCCTGGCCAACCCGGCGCCGGCCGTGGACCCCTTGGGACACGGTGGCAGCAACCCGTTCGGCGGCAATCAACAACGGCGGCAATCCGGCCGCGAGTTCCTCGGCTTTATGATGTAATCCGCCAGACCGCATTTCCGACATGCTCTCGGCCTCCGTCAGGCGATGTCCCCGGCCAGCAGGTCAATGATTTCGTCCAGGGTGGTTCCTTCGGCCCGTGCGGCGAAACTGAGTGCCATGCGGTGGCGCAGGATGGGATGGGCCAACGCCAGGACATCGTCGATGGACGGCGCCAGACGGCCTTCGATCACGGCGCGGGCGCGCACGCCCAGCATCAAGGCCTGACTGGCACGGGGGCCCGGGCCCCACGAAACCTTTTCGCGGACTTCTTTATATGTGGTGGTTTCCGGTCTTCCTTGGCGGACCAGGGTGAGGATGGCTTCGGTGACGCTGTCGCCAACCGGAACCTTGCGCACCAGCTTCTGGGCATCGAGCAGGGAATCGGCGGTGAAAATCCGTTCCGGGGTTTCATCCAGTTCGCCGCTGGTCGCCGCCAGAATTTCCCGTTCGGCCTCGATATCCGGATATTCCACGTCGACCTGCATGAAGAACCGGTCGAGTTGGGCTTCGGGCAGGGGATAGGTGCCCTCCTGTTCCAACGGGTTCTGAGTCGCGAGAACATGAAACGGTTTGGGCAGGGCGTAATACTGGCCGGCGACGGAAACCCGGTGTTCCTGCATGGCTTGCAGAAGGGCCGATTGAGTGCGCGGGCTGGCGCGGTTGATTTCGTCGGCCATGAGCAGCTGGCAGAACACCGGCCCTTCGATAAAGCGGAAGGAGCGTTTGCCGGTTTCGGATTCTTCCAATACTTCCGAACCCAGAATGTCGGCGGGCATCAGGTCGGGGGTGAACTGCACGCGACGTTCTTCCAGCCCGAAGACGGTGCCGAGCGTCTCCACCAGACGGGTTTTTCCCAGGCCGGGAACTCCAATGAGGAGCAGATGGCCCCCCGCCAGCAGGGTGATCAGGGTTTCCTCGATCACCTGATTTTGGCCGAAAATGACCCGACCGATGGACTTGCGCGCGTCGAGAAAGCTCTGGCCCAGTTTTTCCATGGCGGCAATGGCCGCGACAGGTTGCGGAGAATCACCTAAATCCGCATTATTAAGCGCTGGATCGTTCACTTTTATGCCTCCACTAATCGCCGGGGTTATTGTTGTCCGGGTGTTAATTGACGAAAATAGGCAATGACCGAAGAATTCTCACTTTTTAAAAGCCTCAACAAAGACGGGGGCGCCGAAACTCCGCCCGTGGGGGGCCGCCAGTTTTGCGGCGACCTGAACATGCGGATCGCCAAGGACGGTACTTGGTTTTACCACGGCTCGCCCATTGGCCGCAAAGAACTCGTGCGCCTGTTTGCTTCCGTACTCAGCCGAGACGAAAACGGGGAGTTTTGGCTCATCACCCCCGCAGAAATGGGCCGGATTCAAGTGGATGACGCGCCTTTCATAGGGGTCGAACTGTTTAGTAAGGGCAGCGGGGCCGATCAAACCCTTTCCCTACGCACCAATGTTGACGAAAATGTGATGATCGACGGCGACCATCCGTTGAGGGTAGAGACCGACCCCCGGACCGGTGAGCCGTCGCCGTATGTAACCATCCGCGACGGCCTGGACGCCCGGCTGGCCCGTTCGGTGTATTACCATCTTGTCTCGCTGGGCGGGGAAGAGACGGTCGAAGGGGAGCGGATTTTCGGGGTGTGGAGCAGCGGGATGTTTTTCCCCTTAGGCGAGGTGGAAGAAGCAGAAGAGGTGCCGGAAGAAGAATAAGTGAAATCGCCGGTAAGCGGGGACTCGATCGTGACACCTCAAGAAAGCCGGTGTCATCCGGATGACGGCACGGAGGATGACAGTTAGGTATTATTGCCCAAAATCTGCCGCTATCTCTATAATTATCGATTGATTTAATTCATTCGGGCGGAGCGTGGGCTTCATCGCGTGTCCAAAAACGGGTACACTTGAGAGTTGGTTTCAACGCTTGATAGTTCTCTGGATTAGAGAAAAACGAGATGAGATCGATACCCGCCCATTCAGCCGTTTTAATTTTTGGTTTGATTTTCGGCAGCGTCTTCGTTGTGACAGGGGCCCATGCCGACGGCGACCCGTTACCGGCCGACAGCGTCATACCCGAACTGCAGGAAAGCCAGGGCGGCATCAAGGATTCCGATGGGCGGGTCCAGGTATACGCAGTAATGGCCGATACCGACCCCCAGCTCCGGGAGGAACTGGAATTCATGGCCGAGCATGGCAACGCCGAGGCCCAGGCTACCCTTAAACTCATGAATCAGGTTAAACAGGCGAAAAGCGCCCTGAGAAAAGTCCGTAAGAATCCGGAAGAAAAAGAGAATATTTTAAAATATGCGCCAGAATTTACCCGGCAAGCCGTTCTTGATGGTGGCGGTTATTGGGAGGATCCATTTTTTAAGGCATTCTTAGATAAAGAAAAGGCGAGGAGGAAAAAGGCCCAGGAAAAAGAGGCGGCAAGGCAAAAGGAGAAGGAAGATAAAAATTCCGTGGGTTCAGCCGACATGAACGATATATCGGAACAAGACCTGAAAGCCTTTGCCGTCGGCACCGATCCCAATCCCGACACAAGCGGCTTGGACGGCAGCGCCACTGGCGCCCTCGGCGATATAAACTCCGCCGCCGGCGTCGGCGCGGCCACCGGCGCGGCGGGCGCCGGCGATACCCGGATGTTCGAAGCCATGCGGGACAACGTGATTACCGCGCCCACCTTTGAGCACCAGCCCGAAGGGCATTCGGCCCCGGCGCCGAAAGAACCCACCGGGATGATCCTGTCCATTCCGTCCGGGGGGTATTGATCCCCGCAACGGGCCGGGCGCAGTTCGGGGAACCAAATCCTCGATAGCGGTATCAGAATTCTAGAATTTAGGCGGGATTGTTATGATGAGCGGCTGCGATTCTTCGTATTTTTCCTGGGTTTTCTGAACGGCATTTAGGGCCTCATTATAATCGCTTTGGGCCATGTCTTTTGCATGTTTGGCATTGATGGCGGCATCTTCCAGGTCCGGGTCCCAGCCGCCGGCGGCGGCGTTGGCTTTCTCTGCTTCTTCCAGCTTATGAGTGGCGTCACTGTACGCATCCAATGCCTTATTCGCGTCAAAGATTTGCGCGTCCAAAATTTCCAATAGGGTTTGTGTTCTAATATCCTTGGCGTTGTCGTAGTCCTCTTGCGGAACCGGTGGCAGTGGTGAAAGCCCGGGCAGGGATGGATCCCAAACGGTGTCCTCGGGTTCGGACGATTGTGGATCAGCGCCTGCGAGCTCGGGGATGACACTTTCGATGTCAGGTGAACCGCCGGTATCTTCCTCGAACGTGATCGTCGGCGGTTCGGGTTCAGGCTCGGGAGGCGTCGGAGGACGCTCCTTCACACCGGGCGGAAGGGTGGCTCCCCCCCATAACCACCCTCCTTTTTTGTGGTAGAATAGGCCTTCTTCTTCGTCATAGGCCCAGGGAGAATCCGGTGGGAACCAGTATTTGTGGGTACTGCCTTTGGGAAACGGGTCCTTGTAGGGAATGGAGAGCTTTAAATCCAAGCCGGGGTTGCTGTAGCCGGTCGTTGGCGGGTCGAACTTTGAACCTAAGTTATCATTCGCGTCCCCATCCCAGATAAGCTTCCCTCCGGGAGGGTTTATTTCACTGGCGCCCGCCGCCGCCGGCAAGATGAGAACGAATGCTACCGCTGCCGGCAGGGCCAGGGCTAGTCTGGAGCACATCCAGGGTTTCACAATCTCCTCCACCCGAAGATGGTCAGTTGGACTCCGGCAGGCGCGATCCAAATGACGCAAGAAAACGTTCTTCCGGAACTTCCTTCCCGGCAATGGTGACGATGGGGGTAAGTTCGGGAACGACACTTTCGACGTTCGGGTCTCCGCCGGTGTCGCTGTCTAAGATCAAGCTGCTAGGCACCGATCCTTCACCACTGCCTAATGAGCTGCCGTCATCATGGATTCCAGCGTGTCCGATGGCTTCCGGCGGAACTCCCATCATATATAACAAGGTTTCAATCGGTCCCAAATGGACTGGCTTCACGCCTGTTTCCGGTGTCGAGCCGTCGGGAGCAGACTCAGGGCGCTGCCCGCCACCGATCGGAGTCAGTGTCCCGCCCGGTGCCACGCCACCCAGTGCAGTTACCCCCGGATGACTAAAATATGGACTCCAGTACCCCCCAAACGAAGGCGTCAGAACCATATGGTCGGCTGTATCAAACGTCAGGGACAGATGAGTGGAAGGATCAAGTGGGGTGCGCCCGAGACCGATGAAGACATTATCGCAGTTAATGCCGGCCACCGCGTAAGGGAAGCCTACGCAGGCCTGGGCCGGCCGGGCGGCGGACAGGAACATTGCCACAACCACCGCCAAGCCAACAGGAAGGGCAAAAACTAGTCTGGAACATGTCAAGTGTTTCAAGGTTTTTCCCTCCTGAACCGGGTTAGTTGGGCGCAGAAATACGCGGTCCAAATGACGCAAAAAGACGATCCTCCGGAATTTCCTTCCCGGCAATGGTGACGATGGGAGTGAGTTCGGGAACAACGCTTTCGACTTCCGGTTCTCCGCCGGAGTCGAGAATTTTGGGTGGATCCATAGGCGTCATCCCTCCCTCTTCTGTTGGCAGATTCAAAAGGGCATCTATCAGTGACATGTGCTCAGGTTTCCCTGTTTCTTTGGAGCCGTCAGCCACAGGCGGTACAATATGGCCGGCGTCGGAAGGAGTGGGCTCCGTCGGCGGCGGCGGTTCGGTCGCAGGTGCTGAAACGGGTGTGGTCACCCATGGCTGGCTGCCGGCATATATAAATGGGCCAAAATTCATGTAGAACAGTGTCAAAGCCAGATGGGTGGCCGGATCAAGCGGGGTGCGCCCGAGTCCGATGAAAACATTGGCACAGTTAATGCCGGCCACCGCGTAAGGGAAGCCGGCGCAGGCCTGGGCCGGGCGGGCGGTGGAAAAGGATAGCGCCAAAACCACGGGAAGGGCCATGGCCAGCCTGATAAACAAGGTGCATTTCATGATCGTTATTCTCCTGGCATTCAGGAACGTTTAAAAACGGTATTCCAGCCCCGCACTCACGGATCTCTGATTGTAGTGATACAATTTGACATTCGATTGGTTAAAGGTGTTCTGGATCTGGGCAAAGGCTGCCAATTGCGGAGTGATGGGCCGTTTTAAGCGCGCACGCCCGACATAGGTGTAGTCGTCTCGTCTGAAGGCAAAAAGATTGATGCCGTTAAAGGCATAACTGTTACGTTCGGTATAATCCGTCTTGGTCAAGCCGCCAAAGATATCGAGGGTCAACTGATAGGGAAATGACATGGTGGCGGCAGCGAAGAAAGATAGGGCCCGGTAGTCGAAATCGTCGCCATCGGCATCATTCCAGGTATACGAAGTCCCCAATCTCACTTGCAGGTCATGGGGTACCTCTTTGGATAAATCGAAAATTGCCGTGAGCCCTAGGGAATGGGCATTGCTGTCACGGTCGGTCACTGCGGCGACCGTGGGCGAGGTGTCATAGTCGGAGTAAGCATAGGCGTAGGCGGCCTCCAACACTGTAATGTCGTTATATTTATAGACCAATGACGGACGAAAACTGACCTGATCGCGGAAATTATCGCCATCGACGAACGTCTTGGCGTAACCGATCCGCGCCGATGCCCCCAGGCCGGGTTTGATGGCATGGGAATAATTAGCGAAGAACAAATGATTGTTATAGTCGGCTTCATCGTCTTCCACAGAGGCCGCGCCATTCAGGATATATCCTGCGGTAAGATTGTCCTGGGGAGAAACCCGCCAAGTGTAGCTGCCATCGGCAGAATAGGTAGTCTGGATCGATTCCTTCTCGGATATCCCTCCCGTTGGAGATAGCAGGCTGTCTTCCGGCAGCAGGAAAACGTTGTCGTTATAGCCCACGGTTACGGATGCGCCGACTTGCCAGGGTTTTGGCGGCGCGGCGGTGCGGGCTTTTTTGATTTCGGCCTGTTTCTTCCTCACCAATTGAGCCAGTTTTGAATCGGGGGCTTCATTGAGAAGCCTGCTGACGTAAGCATCGGCGGCATCTTCGTTTCCCCGGGATCTCTCCAGGATTGCCAGATAGTAGAATGCCGACGGTTTGACCGCCGCGTCCCGGACCATGGCTTCCTTTAGCATCTTCTCGGCTTTACCGTGGTCCTCCTTGCCCAAGTAGGCGCGCCCCAGGTACTCGGCCGCTTTGGCGTTGCCGGGCTTGGCTTTTTCATAATTTTCCAGGGACTGGATAGCAACGTCCCACTGGCCGGTTCGAACCGCCGCCCAGCCCTTTTCGAAAAACAGGTGGGAGGTTTTGAATCCCAATGTTTCCGCCTTGCCAATCAAGGCCAGGGCTTCTTTGTGGCGGCCCAGACGGTTGAGGGCCATGCCGCGCATGAACATGGCGCCACGGTGATTGGGATTGATTTTGGCGGCGGCTTCGAACTTGTTCAGCGCGCCTTGGTTGTCCTTGGCCTTGAGCAACTCCAAGCCTTCCCGGATCACGTCTGCGGCGGACTGAGCCGAAACCGGGCCGGGAACCAAAGCCAGAGAAAAAATGAACAAGACTGCTGTAACAGCCCGCCGCCAACATATGATAGGTGTGCGCATGGATATTACCCCCCTCCTCAAGCCAAGCATTTTGATCTGCCTGTAACAGATCCGATCCGATCCGAAACAATGAATAGGTAAAGTTTGAGAATTATACGTCTTATGCTTGTGGTATGTCATTGTGAAACTGTTAAAAAATATGCTGAGAAAATAACAATGCAGAGATAACAAGTGGAAATAGTTCAGTCCGGATTTTCGGGGAGCGGAGTAATGGGATGTTATTCCTTTAGGCAAGCTGAAAGAATCGCCGGAAGAAAATAAAGCAAAACCTCCGTTTTTCAGGGCGAAAAATTGCCACTCTCGTCCTGCGACAGTTTGGTTTGCGAATATCGTCCGAAACGGTCGGGCCTGTTTGTAGGAGTCGGTTTTACGACCTATATATGGGCTGCAATTAAGACAAGGGGAATTTTAGCTTATAATCCCTACCTAAATGGCGCTTCCGGTGTGTTATTATTAAGCATTGCCGGGATTGCCCAAACAGGAAGAATCATCAAGTGAATAAATCCCTGACCCGAGACATGATCGTGGCACGGCTCGCCCAACGGACCGAGGCGCCGGAGTCGGCCCGGGGAGATTACGATCTCAACCCGGAACTCGTGCCTTCCGGCGGCCCCTTGACGCCGGCGGCGGTACTGGTGCCCCTGGTCGACCGGGCCGAAGGCATGACCGTGCTGTTTACCCAGCGCACCGATCATCTGGAACATCACCCCGGGCAGATCAGTTTTCCCGGCGGACATGTGGAAGAAGCGGATGGTGCACCGGAAGCCGCCGCATTGCGCGAAACCGAGGAAGAAACCGGCATCGCGCCGCATTTCGTCAACGTCATTGGCCGCCTGGATGAATACGTTACCCGCACCGGGTTTTCGGTGATCCCCGTGGTCGGCGTGCTGACGCCGGATTTCAGCCTCGATCCCGATCCGTTCGAAGTTTCAGAAGTATTCGAAGTGCCGCTGGATTTTTTTCTCGATGCCGCGAACCATCAACGCCATTGCCGGGTGCTTAACGGCAAGGACCGGCATTTCTACGCCATGCCCTACGGCGATTATTTTATCTGGGGCGCGACGGCGGGAATGTTGAAAAACCTCTACGATTGTTTGGTGCGACCATGATCCGGATGCTTCTTACCTACGTGCTTCCCATTATCCTGCCCGCCGCCATTTACATCCTCTGGGTCAAGGCGGCGCAAAAGCGCAAGGCTCAAGCGGGAGGTGGCGGCGAAGAAGACGAGCATGGCCCGAGTATTAACAAAGGGCCGTTGTTCTGGCTAATTCTGCTGGGCGTCGTCCTGGCGGCATCCGGGCTGGTTTATATGGCTCTCACCGGCAAGCAGGATCCGGGCGGAACCTACCAGTCGCCCCGTTACGAAGGCGGCAAGATCATCCCCGGCCATATCAAATAATTTCGTCTTCGTTCCAGGACGCTTTATAAAAGTTTCATGGAACCTACCGGAAAAATCGCTCCCGAGTTCTGGCTAACCGCGCCGGAAACCCGCGCTGTCGTTGAGGCGCTTACGGCAGATGGGGCTCAGGTACGATTCATTGGCGGCTGCGTGCGCGACGCCATCTCCAAGCGACCGATCAAGGATATCGACATCGCCACCCCGGATGCTCCGGAACGGGTCATGGCGTTGCTGCAATCGGCCGGCATCAAGGCCATCCCCACCGGCATCGATCACGGCACGGTGACGGCGGTGGTCGGGGAGCGTCATTTCGAGATCACCACGCTACGCGTGGATGTAGAAACCGACGGCCGCCGCGCTCGTGTCGCCTTTACCGATGATTGGGCGGTGGATGCATCGCGGCGGGATTTACCATCAATGCAATGTCGGCCACTCCCGAAGGGGACGTTTACGATCCATTCGGCGGCATTGATGATCTGGCCTATGGCCGGGTCCGGTTTATCGGTGTTGCCAGGGAGCGGATCGAAGAAGATGTTCTCCGCCTGCTTCGCTTTTTCCGTTTTTTCGCCACCTATGGAACACCGCCACCGGATCAGGAATCGCTGGCCGCCTGCCGGGAAATGGCGCCGCGCCTGAAGGAACTTTCGGCAGAACGCATCGCCGGAGAACTGTTGCGGATTCTGCTTACCGCCGACCCGGCGGGGGTGATCCACCTTATGCAAGGAGAACGGGTGCTGGAACATATTTTGCCGGAAGCGGGTGACGTGGGCCGTCTGCGTGTATTGGCGTGGCTGGAAACCACGGCCATCCGGGTCGAGACCGTCAAGCCCGATTTCATCCGGCGTCTGGCCGCCTTGGTCAGGACCGATGCCGACGGCGCCGGAGAAATCGCCGATCGCCTGCGCCTGTCCAACCGGCAAAAAACCCGCCTGATGGCCCTGTGCGAGCCGCCTTTCCAGATGTCATCGGACCTGGGCGAGTATGAAATCC
>JAOUPW010000172.1 GCA_029879665.1 Rhodospirillales bacterium
CCCGGGTGTTGCTCAGGTCATTGAAAGTTTTACCTACGGCCACCGTTTCCTTGCGCCGGAAAAAATCAAAGTCAAACATTTCGTCGACTACAAGAAGCAGTTGGAACTGGCTCATGTGCTGCTCGACCCCGCAGATCGCCGGGCGAAAATATTAAAGGACGCGGAAGCGCTGGCGAAGCAGGAAGGTCTCACCCTCAAGCCCGACGAAGGGTTGCTCAATGAAGTCGCCGGGCTGGTCGAATGGCCGGTGGTGCTGATGGGCACCATCGACGGCGCCTTCATGGACCTGCCCGACGAAGTCCTGTCGACCACCATGCGTACCCACCAGAAATATTTCTCCCTGCTGGACGGCGACGGCAAGCTGGCGCCCCGCTTCATCGTCGTCGCCAACACGGAAGCCTCCGACGGGGGCAAGGCGATCACCGCCGGCAACGAACGGGTCCTGCGCGCCCGACTTTCCGATGCCCGGCATTTCTGGGACCGGGACCGCAAACAATCGCTGGAAAGCCATTTGCCGGCCCTGGAAAAGATCGTCTTCCATGCCAAGCTGGGCACGGTGGCGGAAAAGGTTTCGCGCATGGAGGCGCTGGTGCAGGAGCTGGCCTGGTGCATCCCCGGCGTGGATACGGCGCTGGCCCAACGCGCCGCGCTGCTCTGCAAATGCGACCTGGTCAGCGAGATGGTCTACGAATTTCCAGAACTGCAAGGGATCATGGGCCGCTATTACGCGCTCAACGAAGGGGCGCGGCCGGAAGTGGCCGACGCCGTCGCCGAGCACTATTCTCCCGCCGGGCCGAATGACATGTGCCCTTCGGCGCCCGTTTCCGTTGCGGTTGCCCTGGCCGACAAGCTGGACACCCTGACCGGTTTCTGGGCCATCGATGAAAAACCCACCGGATCGAAGGACCCGTTTGCATTGAGGCGTGCCGCCCTGGGCGTCATCCGCCTGATTGTCGAGAACGGTCTTCGGATCCCGCTGTTGAAGATTTTCGGCAAAGCCCGCGAAGGATCGGACGGCGCCGACCTGCTAGCCTTCTTCGCCGACCGGCTGAAAGTGCATCTCAAGGAAAAAGGCGTGAAGCACGATCACGTCGATGCCGTGTTCGCGCTCGGCGGCGAGGACGATCTGGTGCGCCTGCTGGCCCGGGTCGATGCCCTCGGCAAATTCCTGGATACCGACGACGGCGCCAACCTGCTGACCGCCTACAAACGCGCCGCCAATATTCTGAAGATCGAGGAAAAGAAGGACAAAAAACAATATAACGATGATCCGGCAATTAGCCTGCTTGGCAAGGGTGACGAAGAAAGCCTGTTTAATTCATTAATGGAAATCGGGCCAAAAATTACCAAAGCGCTTAACGAGGAAAAATTTTCCGAAGCCATGGGGCTGTTGGCGACGGTCAGGCCTCAGGTTGATTCCTTTTTTGACAACGTTACCGTCAATTGTGATGACCTGGAGCTTCGTGAAAATCGACTTAATTTGCTGTCTTATATTCGACGGGCGTTAGATAAAATCGCAGACTTCTCGAAAATCGAAGGGTAAGTGCTTATGACCAAATGGGTGTATTCATTCGGTGCAGGAAAAGCGGAAGGGAACGCGGGGCTGCGCGACCTTCTTGGCGGCAAGGGCGCCAATCTGGCGGAAATGAGCGGCCTCGGCCTGCCGGTGCCGCCCGGCTTCACCATCACCACCGAGGTGTGCACCCATTATTCCGAACACGACGACAGCTATCCCGCCGATCTGAAGCCGCAGGTGGCCATGGCCATGGCCGAGATGGAAAAGCTGATCGGCAAGAAATTCAACGACGCCTCCGATCCGCTTTTGGTTTCGGTGCGTTCCGGCGCCCGGGCTTCCATGCCGGGAATGATGGACACGGTCCTCAACCTGGGCCTTAACGACGTTACGGTGTTGGGGCTGGCGGCGAAAAGCGGTGACGAGCGATTCGCCTACGACAGCTACCGCCGCTTTATCCAGATGTACGGCGACGTGGTGCTCGGTGTCGATCACCACCATTTCGAGGAAATTCTGCAAAATCACAAGGAAGACCAGGGCTACGCGCTGGATACCGACATGACCGCCCAGGACTGGAAGCAGATGGTCCAGGCCTACGGCGAAAAGGTGGAACAAGAATTGGGCCGGCCCTTCCCCCAGGATCCGGAAGAACAGCTTTGGGGCGCCGTCAGCGCCGTCTTCGGAAGTTGGATGAACCAGCGCGCCATCACCTACCGCCGGCTGCACAACATTCCAGAAGACTGGGGCACGGCGGTGAACGTTCAGGCCATGGTCTTCGGCAACATGGGCGACGACTGCGCCACCGGCGTTTGTTTTACCCGCAATCCCTCTACCGGTGAAAACGCCTATTACGGCGAATTCCTGGTCAACGCCCAGGGCGAGGACGTAGTCGCCGGCATCCGCACGCCGCAACCCCTGACCATAGCAGAAAAAAACGACAATCATGCCGGACTGCCGGCGCTGGAAGAAGTCATGCCCGAAATGTACGCCGAATTGGTGCGCATTCGGAGTGTTCTTGAAAAACACTACAAGGACATGCAGGACATGGAATTCACCATCCAGCAGAACAAGCTTTGGATGTTGCAGACCCGCGGCGGCAAACGCACGGCGGCGGCGGGGCTAAGAATCGCCGTGGATATGGTGGACGAAAACCTGATCGACAAAAAAGAAGCCGTGCTCCGGATCGATCCGGCGCAGCTCGATCAATTGCTGCACCCAATGCTGGACCCGGATGCCGAACGCCATGTTATCGCCCGGGGACTGCCGGCGTCGCCGGGGGCCGCGTCGGGGCATGTGGTCTTCAGCGCCGAGGACGCGGAATCGAAACACGCCATCGGTGAAAAGGTCATCCTGGTGCGTATTGAAACCAGCCCGGAAGACATCGGCGGCATGTATGTGGCGCAAGGCATCCTCACGACGCGGGGCGGCATGACCAGCCATGCCGCGGTGGTCGCGCGCGGCATGGGAACCCCGTGCGTTTCCGGCGTTGGCGCTCTTCGCGTCGATTACGCGGCCAAGACCATGACGTCGGCGGGCAAAGTCATCCAAGAAGGCGATCTGATCACCATCGATGGCGCATCCGGCGAAGTCATGCTGGGCGAAGTCGCCACCATCCAGCCAAAAATGACCGGCGCTTTCGGTCGCCTGATGGAGTGGGTCGATGAATTCCGCACCATGGGCGTGCGCGCCAACGCCGAAACGCCGGAAGACGCGGAAACCGCTCATCGCTTCGGCGCCGAGGGGATCGGGCTTTGCCGTACCGAACACATGTTCTTCGATGCCCAGCGCATCACCCATGTTCGGCGCATGATCGTCGCCAAGAACGAAAGCGAACGGCGGGAAGCCCTGAAACAGATCCTCCCCTTTCAGCGCCAGGATTTTATCGAACTGTTCAAGATCATGGACGGCCTGCCGGTAACCATCCGTCTGCTCGACCCGCCCTTGCATGAATTTCTGCCGCACACGGACAAAGATATGGCCGTGGTCGCCAAGGCCGCCGGCGTCGATGTGCTGACGGTGAAGACCCGGGCGGCGCAGTTAAACGAGACCAACCCCATGCTCGGCCATCGGGGCTGCCGCCTCGGCATCACCTATCCGGAAATCTATGAAATGCAGGCTCGCGCCATTTTCGAAGCCGCGGTCGAGGTAACCAAGGCCGGTAAGAAGATAATTCCTGAAATCATGATTCCCCTGGTTGCGGTCAAGGCGGAACTGGACATGATGAAAGAGGTGGTCGACCGGGTCGCCGAGGAAGTCATGACGGCGGCGGGGGTCAAGGTCAATTACATGGTCGGCACCATGATCGAGTTGCCCCGCGCCGCCTTGCGCGCCGGAGAAATCGCAAAAACGGCGGAGTTCTTCAGCTTCGGCACCAACGACCTGACTCAGACCACCTTCGGCCTGTCCCGCGACGATGCCGGAAATTTTCTCGGTATCTACCGCGATAAGGGGGTGATCGAAACCGATCCCTTTGTTTCCATCGATGTGGACGGTGTCGGCGAACTGATAACCATCGGTACCGAACGGGGCCGCGCCACCCGGCCCGGGCTGAAAGTGGGCATTTGCGGCGAACACGGCGGCGATCCGGCTTCCGTCAATTTCTGCCAGAAGGCGGGTCTGGATTATGTCTCTTGCTCGCCTTACCGGGTGCCGATCGCCCGTCTTGCCGCCGCCCAGGCCGCGCTCGGCCAGGGTGTCGGGGTCAAGGCCAACGCGTAAATGGGTGTCTTCGAACGGTTCCTCTCCCTCTGGGTCGGGCTCTGCATCGTTGCCGGGATTGCGCTCGGCGGTGTTTTCCCCGGCCTGTTCGCGGTTTTAGGCGGACTTGAATTCGCGCACGTCAACGTTATCGTCGCCGTTCTCATCTGGGTGATGATTTATCCGATGATGGTGCAGGTGGATTTTTCCTCGCTTACTCACATCGGCGAGAAGCCCAAGGGCCTGGTGGTGACGGTCGTCGTCAACTGGCTGATCAAGCCCTTTACCATGGCGGCGCTGGGGGTGCTTTTTTTCGAAGTTTTGTTCAAGGATTTCGTTTCGCCCGCCGACGCCAAGGAATACATCGCCGGCATGATTCTGTTGGGCGCGGCGCCGTGCACGGCCATGGTCTTCGTCTGGAGCCACCTGACCCGGGGCGACGCCACCTATACCCTGGTGCAGGTGTCGCTCAACGATATCATCATGGTGTTTGCCTTTGCCCCCATCGTCGCCCTGTTGCTGGGAGTCACCGACATCATAGTGCCGTGGCAGACCCTTCTGCTTTCCGTGGTCCTTTATGTGGTAATCCCGCTTGCCGCCGGCTACCTCACCCGCAGTCGCGTGCTAAGGGCGAAGGGCGAAGCGGCGCTGCAATCCTTCACCGATCATCTCAAGCCCTACGCGGTGATGGGCCTGTTGGCGACCATCGTGCTGCTGTTCGGGTTTCAGGGCCGCACCATCCTCGCGCAGCCCTTGCTGATCGGCCTGATCGCGGTGCCGCTGATCATTCAGACCTACGGCATCTTCATCATCAGCTACGGCTGGGCGTGGGCGTGGAAGGTGCCGTTTTCCGTGGCCGCGCCGTCGGCTCTGATCGGCACCTCGAACTTTTTCGAACTCGCTGTCGCCGTCGCCATCAGCCTGTTCGGGCTTGAATCCGGCGCGGCGCTGGCGACCGTGGTCGGCGTGCTGGTGGAAGTGCCGGTGATGCTGTCCCTGGTCGCCTTCGCCAACCGCACCAAGAGTTGGTTCCCGGCGAATTAAACCCTACCGCCGTACGTATATGGTCCATTCCCGCAAAGGATCGCTGTCGATGAATTCGACATCGCT
>JAOUPW010000174.1 GCA_029879665.1 Rhodospirillales bacterium
TCGTTCTGGACTTGAGCGAGCCTGCCCTCGTCAGCGGTGCCTTCATGGTGGCGCCAGATGCAAGCTATGGCCCCCGGCTGGTCCTTGACCTGACGCAGACCACCCGCCAAGCCTTTCTTACCAATGCTGGCGGAGCCCCTGTTCTGGTCTCTTTGTCCGGTACGGTCACTAATTCCACGGAAACCCTTTCCCGGGTGCCTGCCGCGAAGCCCTTGCAACAGGCTAGGGCGGTTTCTCCTCCACCCGGTAATTCCGCCCGCCCCCCGGCGCCCAGGCGTTCGCCAAAACGGGTCATCGTGCTTGACCCCGGACACGGCGGCGTAGACCCGGGCACTACCGGTGGCGGCGGAACCCTTGAAAAATACCTGACCTTGTCGGTGGCGCGGGAAATCAAAAAACAATTGGAAGAGACAGGACGCTACAAGGTTTCCTTGACTCGGAGCCGGGATGTATTCGTCAGGCTGCGTAAAAGGGTTGAACTCGCCCGCGTTGCCGAGGCTGATCTGTTTGTTTCCATTCATGCGGACGCCATAAAGGACAATAATATACGCGGCCTTTCCGTATATACCCTGTCTGAAAAAGCCTCCGATAAAGAAGCTGCGGCCCTGGCGGATAAAGAAAACAAGGCGGACCTTATTGCCGGTATCGACCTGTCCAATGAATCCACTGAAGTGACGAATATTCTCATTGATTTGGCGCAACGGGAATCCATGAACCAGTCCGCCCAATTTGCCTCAAGGTTGGTCCAGGAACTTCAAAAGGATGTCAGGTTGCTCAGAAATACACATCGGTTTGCCGGATTTGCCGTGTTGAAAGCTCCGGACGTGCCGTCCGTTCTGCTGGAATTAGGATTTTTGTCAAACCGGGAAGACGAAAAAAAGCTTCGCGACAAGAAATTCCGTACCCGGCTGGCAAAATCCATTCTCCGGGCCTTGGATAATTATTTTACAACCGTGGAAGAGGCCCGGCGAAGGTAGGCTCAGAACCCGCCCTCTTCCTGGTCAACCCGCCAAATCCATGTCGCAATTTGGCCGTAATTTCAAGATATCTGGGCGTCTCGCCCTGTTATCGTCTGGCGTTTGATTCTAGAATGGGGTTTCAGGGAAAAAGGCCATCGGGCCATAGAGCTAACAAAAATCAAACCTACAATGATAAGATTTCTCGCCACCTTGTTCGGAATGCTGTTGATCCTCGTCTTTATCGGCGCAGGCGCGGGGCTGTATGTATTTTATTATTTCGGGCGCGGGCTTCCCGAATATCACCAGTTAGCGGATTACGAACCCCCCGTAATGACAAGGGTCCATGCCGGTGACGGTCAGTTGCTGGCTGAATACGCGATCGAAAAGCGTGTCTTCGTGCCTATCAAGGCGATGCCGAGAAGAGTCGTGAACGCTTTTCTCTCTGCCGAGGACAAGAATTTCTATTCCCATCCTGGCGTTGACATCTTGGGCGTGGTGCGGGCGGTGGTCACCAACCTGAAAAATATGGGATCAAGCAAAAGGCTGGTCGGGGCGTCAACCATTACTCAGCAGGTCGCTAAAAACTTTCTTCTTAGCAACGAATTGTCCTGGGATCGAAAGGTTAAGGAAGCGATCCTCGCCTTTCGTATCGAGCGGACCTTTACCAAGGATCGAATTCTCGAACTCTACCTTAACGAAATCTATCTTGGTTTCGGTTCTTACGGCGTGGCGGCGGCGGCTTTGAACTATTTCAATAAACCGCTAGATGAGTTGACCGTTGCCGAAGCTGCGTATCTGGCGGTGTTGCCCAAGGCGCCGAACAATTACAACCCCCGCAAGTTTCCGGAACAGGCCCGGTCTCGCCGCAACTGGGTTATCAGTCGCATGGAAGAAGAAAAATATATCACATCTACGGAATCCGCAATTGCCCTAGCGACCCCCCTGATTATTCAATCGCGATCGGAAACCGAATTCGTGGCGGCTGACTATTTTTCAGAAGAGGTGCGCCGTGAATTAGCCAAACGATATGGCGAAAGTCAGCTTTACAAGGGCGGACTTTCCGTCCGCACTACTCTGGACCCGCGCCTTCAGAAAATCGCTGATAGCGTGGTCCGATCGGGACTGATTGAGTATGATCGTCGTCATGGCTGGCGGGGGCCTCTTTCCCGATTGAAAAATCCTGGTAACCTTTCGTCTGAGTTGAAGTCCGTTAAACTTCCCGCCTTTTTGAACTGGACGCCGGCGGCGGTTTTGAAAGTGAGTAAAACCGATGCCTTAATCGGGTTTTCCGATGGTAGCCGGGGTTCCATACCGCTGGCAGAGTTGAAGTGGGCGCGGCCCTGGGCCAAAGACCAAAAAGTCGGACCCTCGGTTAACCGCCCGTCGGATGTGTTGGCGGTTGGCGACATTATCGCTGTTGAAAAAGTCACCGCCAATGCCAAGGAGGTGGCATATCCGCCGGATACGTATGGATTGCGACAAATTCCCGATATTGAAGGCGCCCTGATTGCGTTGGACCCTCACACCGGACGCGTGCTGGCGATGACCGGCGGATTTAATTTTGCCGCCAGCCAGTTCAACCGCGCAACTCAAGCCTTGCGGCAACCGGGGTCGGCGTTCAAGCCGTTTGTTTACCTCGCGGCCATTGATTCTGGTTTTACGCCGTCCACTTTGGTTTTGGATGCGCCTTTTGTCATTGACCAGGGTCCCGGCCTGCCTAAGTGGCGGCCCGCGAACTATACTAAGAAGTTCTATGGCCCCAGTACCATGCGGTTGGGAATTGAAAAATCCCGTAATCTGATGACGGTGCGTCTGGCACAAACCATAGGCATGGATAAAATCTCCGATTACGCCGAACGGTTCGGAATAGTGGATAAGCTTCCCCGGACGTTGTCTATGTCCCTAGGTGCCGGCGAAACAACTTTGATGCGCCTGACAACAGCTTACTCCATGCTTGTCAACGGAGGTAAAAAGATCACTCCCACTTTGATTGACCGAATACAGGATCGCCACGGTCGCACGGTATTTCGTCATGATGAGCGTATTTGCGCCAACTGCCGGGCAAATTATTGGACCGGTCAATCGGTGCCGGCCATACCCGACAACCGTGAAACCGTGACAGATCCGGCAAGTGCCTATCAAATGGTTTCCATGCTTCAGGGAGTGGTCCAGCGGGGAACGGGGGTCAAAATTCAGGTTGTCAAAAAGCCGCTCGCAGGAAAGACGGGAACGACGAACGATAGTTTTGATGCGTGGTTTCTGGGGTTTTCCCCCGACCTTGCGGTCGGCGTGTTGGGAGGGTTTGACAATCCTCGTACGCTTGGCACCAGGGAACAAGGTGCGTCGGTTGCGGCGCCCATCTTCCGGGATTTCATGGCAGCCGCTCTGGAAAAGAAACCTGCCATTCCCTTCCGTATTCCACCGGGGATCCGTTTGGTCCGGGTCGATGCCGTATCCGGGAAACTGGCCAAGCCCTATGACAAGAAGGTTATACTCGAAGCCTTCAAGCCCGGCACCGAGCCCACCGGCAAGGAAGAGGTCGTGGAGGGAATCAATGCCGTGGCGGGATCTCCGGCGACCGGGACCGGCGGGCTTTACTGATTTCATTCGAATTAATGAATTATTCTTGCTGTGTTAGGCTAACCCCGGGCTTGTCCGCGGGTCTGTGTTCCGGGTAAAACTTCACCAGATATATACTTTTTTGCGGAGAAACGTATGCGCGCCGAACTTGAAACCATAACTCAGGATATCAAGCAGTCGTTGGAACTGCTGAGGAGGCATCTTTGACTATGACAATGCCGTCCTGCGTTTGGATGAATTAAACGCCGAAGCGGAAAATCCGGCTTTGTGGGACAATCCCGATAAGGCTCAGGAGGTCATGCGGGAACGTACGCGGCTGGAAGAAGGAATTGGCTCTCTCGACAAAATGGAAAGAGACCTTGCCGATAATGTGGAACTCATTGAATTGGGGGAAGCGGAAGGGGATGTTGGCGTAATCTCCGAAGCCGAATCTGCACTCGCGCAATTAAAATCAGAAACCGATAAGGCCGAACTGCAAACGCTTCTTTCGGGCGAGGCGGACAGCAATGACTGTTATCTTGAGGTTCACGCCGGCGCCGGTGGAACCGAGGCCCAGGACTGGGCCGAGATGCTTCTGCGCATGTACGCCCGCTGGGCCGAGGCGCATGGCCATAAACTGGAGTGGATTGAAGAAAGCGCCGGCGAAGAAGCCGGAATCAAGTCCGCGACGTTGAAAATTTCCGGGCACAATGCCTACGGCTGGATGAAAACGGAAAGCGGGGTTCACCGTTTGGTACGGATTTCACCGTATGATTCAAGTGCCCGGCGTCATACAAGTTTCTCATCCGTCGGGGTTTATCCGGTTGTGGATGACGATATAGAAGTCGATATTCTGGATAAGGATTTACGTGTTGATACCTACCGGGCTTCCGGCGCCGGTGGGCAGCACGTCAATAAGACCGACAGCGCCATCCGCATCACCCATCTTCCGACGGGGATCGTGGTGCAATGTCAGAATGATCGCTCGCAACACAAAAACAGGGCTCAGGCCATGAAAATGCTGAAGGCCCGGCTTTATGAGCGGGAATTGCAAATGCGCGAGGAGGAAGCCCTGGCCGAACGTAACGCCAAAACCGATATCGGTTGGGGACATCAAATCCGATCCTATGTCCTGCACCCTTATCAGATGGTGAAAGACCTCCGGACCAATGTCGAGACCAGCAATACTCAGGGAGTCCTCGATGGCGACCTTGACGAATTCATGTCGGCGGCCCTGGCCTTCCGTGTCAAGGGCAAGTAAGCCGCCGGAAAGTAAAAAGGCGGTGTTTCGCCAAGATTTCTAGCGCAGCATGAAATCTTTGAACAGAATGCCCTTGATTTCGATCGGCGCCAATCGTTTGCGGAGGACGGCGAGCAGATCCTTGCGGGTTTGTTCCGCTCCCTTTGCCCCCGACAATTCTTCTCTTGTTTTGTTGCGAAGATACAACTGGATCGAATCGAGAGCGGCCGGAGTCATTTTTCCCAAAGACCCAAGATCTCCCCTTTCGGGCAATTCAAGTGTAATCTGAATGCGGACCGACGGTGATTTGCATTTTCCGGTTACCAGATCGGCGGAAACATCCGGTAAGGTTGAATAAAAGGTTTTTTCCTCGGAAAAGAAACCGGCTATTCCTTTCTTCTTATCCACTTCCGGTTCTTTTTTCGTCTCATCTTTAATTTCAGTTTTGTCAGGCAGAAAAAAGAAATAGACGGATCCGCCGCTTGCGGCGGCTACGGCAACGAGAATAATGCTAAAAAGAAGGGGCTTTATCCACTTGTTCGG
>JAOUPW010000173.1 GCA_029879665.1 Rhodospirillales bacterium
AGCGGGAGGGATCGCCGGATTTGGGATCGCTGCGCTGCGCGCCGGCGCCGTGCACGTCCACATTGTCCACCGAAACGCACTTGCCGAAACAGACATATGAGGCACTCGCGGTGTTATCGCCGTGGGTGGTCGAAGACCAGAACCAGCCGTCCCGGTCTTTCTGTTTGAAATAACGCATGTCGAGGGCCGGGTCCAAGCGGCTGTAATCGACAAGATGCTGCAATTCTTTGACGTTGGGCAGGCGCCAGTCGTCCCGCCCGGCCAGGGACAGGCTTTCGCAGGCGGCCAGCGAGTCTTTCCAGTTGCGCGCCTTGCCGTCGTCCGCCTGTTGCCACATGAGCCCGGAGGCCGCATCGGTCACGGTGCCGTCGCTGTTGTCGCGAAAGGCATTGCCGCCCCACGCCGGCCCGCGAACGCAACGGTAAAACAATTTGTTTCGTGTGCCGGTCGGCGCCTGTTTGATGCGGCCGTCGAGAAAATTGAAGAAAAAGGCGGCTTCCACTCCTTCCCGGTCCCAATGGTCGCCGGTGTAGATGGTACTGGACCAGGTCTGGCCCATCATCTCGACCCGGTGAGTGTTGGCGAAGCGGTCCCCTTTCAGAATTTCCGCGCCGGGAACCTTCAGATCGAACACATTCTTGTCGAGAAAAAAGCGCCGCCCGGTGGCGCCCCGCCAATCGGTGATGGAAAACAGCTCCTTGAGGTTGGGCAGCCGCCAATCCCGGTGCCCGCCCAGACCAAGGCCCCGGCAAGCCGACTGGGCGTCGTAAAAGGACTGGCGTTTTTCGTTATGGGCCTTTTGCCACGTTAGCCCGGTATTGCCGTCGCTGACCGTGCCGTCGCCATTGTCGCGATAGGCCGGGGCGCGGCCCCGGTAATGGGCGTCCTGGCCGTAAAAGGCCGATCCCTCCGATGGGCAATCGATGACGCGGGCATCGTCGAAACAGGTGCCCTGCCCTGTTTCGGTGATTTTATTGGTCAGGCGCTTGGCTTGAGCGTAAGGCGTGCGAGGCTCGTAACTGCTGGGGCGACCGCCCGCCCGGCCACCATCAGGTCCGCCGGCGGGGACACAGAAGGATCGCCCGCCCCGGGCGAGGCAGGAACCCTTAATCAGCTGGCCGTTGGGGGTTTCAATGCTGCAGGCGTTTCCCGCCTGTTTGCCCTGGCAGGCGTCAATGGCTTCCTGGGGCGGACCGCCGCCCGGCGCCCTCTGCGCCATGGCGACGGAGGTCGTAACCAGGATCATTGAAACGGCGATAAAGCAAATTTTCCCGGCCATGCGCTTTCTCCCCCTCCGGTTTATTCCGCCTAATTCTCCGTAAAGCGGGCGCCCTCCGAATCGAAGGGAACCACGATATCGTCCGGCCGGCCATAATTGAGCATCCGTCGCGCCCGTTCATCCAGCAGATCGGGATCGAGGGTCTCCGGATGGAGCATCCTGACTTTGTTTTCGAGAGCTTCACGGCGCTCCGCAAGGGCCTTGGCTTCGGTGCGCTTGGCGGAAACCTGCTGGCTGAGGTTGAGCCAAGCGGTCAGCCCCCGTTCGCCCTGAACCACATGATAGGCGAAATAAATCACGGCGCTGATGCCCAGCACCGGACCAATCACATAGCGCGCGCGCGCGCGGAATTCCTCTAATAGACCCATGACACCCAGGATCGACAAAGTAATACGGGAAGATTCACTACCCAGGAATACCGCCCAATTGGCGAGTATGAAAGAAAACGGTTAACGAGGAATTACAGAGCGTCCGGCGTAAACGGCCTGAGAGCCAAGCTCTTCCTCGATCCGAATCAACTGGTTGTACTTCGCCAGACGGTCGGAACGGGACAAAGAGCCGGTCTTGATCTGTCCGGCATTGGTGGCGACCGCGATATCGGCGATGGTTGCGTCCTCGGTTTCACCCGAGCGATGTGAAATCACCGCCGAGTAGCTGGCCTTGTGGGCCATTTCCACGGCTCGAAGGGTTTCCGACAGGGTGCCGATCTGGTTGACCTTGATCAGAATGGAGTTGGCGACCCCCATTTCGATGCCCTGAGCGAGCCGTTTCGGGTTGGTGACAAACAAATCGTCGCCCACAAGCTGAACTTTCCCGCCCAACGTCTCGGTCAACGCCTTCCAGCCTTCCCAGTCGTCTTCGGCCAAGCCGTCTTCGATGGAGATGATGGGATAACGGGCGGCCAGGTCGCCGTAATAGGCCGCCATGCCCCCAGAATCGAGGGTCTTGCCCTCGCCTTTCATCACGTATTGGCCGTCCTGGTAGAATTCGGTGGAAGCCGGATCCAGGGCCAGGAAGATATCGTCACCCGGTTTATAGCCAGCAGACTCGATCGCTTTCATAATAAAACCAAGGGCTTCATCAGCGCTCTTCAAGTTTGGCGCGAAGCCGCCTTCATCCCCCACATTGGTGTTGTGGCCGGCGTTCTTCAATGCGGTCCGCAAGGCGTGAAAGACCTCGGAGCCCATGCGCACGGCATCCGCGATGCCGTCGGCGGAGACCGGCATGATCATGAATTCCTGAATATCGATGGGATTATCGGCGTGTTCGCCACCGTTGATGATATTCATCATGGGAACCGGCAGAATCCGGGCCGAAGTGCCCCCAATATAACGATAAAGGGAAAATGCCGAATCTTCCGCCGCCGCCTTGGCAACCGCCAGGCTGACGCCCAGGGTGGCGTTGGCGCCCAGACGGGATTTATTCTCGGTACCGTCCAGGTCAATCAGAATCTGGTCGATATGGAGTTGCTCTTCCGCGTCCATCCCGGCCAAAGCGTCATAAATCTCTCCGTTGACCGCATCAAGGGCCTTCAATACGCCCTTGCCGCCGAAACGGCCTTTGTCGCCGTCGCGAAGCTCGACGGCTTCGTGGGCGCCGGTGGACGCACCGGAGGGTACGGCGGCGCGGCCCAGGGCACCGGTTTCCAGCACCACGTCCACCTCGACCGTGGGATTGCCCCGACTGTCGAGAATTTCACGGGCGTGGATATCGATGATTCCGGTCATGGTCTTTTTTCCTCGTCTAACACCTGACAGGCCGTGCCTTGGCCAGCCTATCAAATTCAATTAATGTCTCAACAATTCCTGGCAACTCTTTGATTGGGATCATATTTGGTCCGTCACTTGGAGCGTTGTCCGGATCTTCGTGGGTCTCGATGAAGACCGCCGCGACGCCGATGGCGACGGCGGCGCGGGCAAGTACCGGAGCGAATTGGCGCTCTCCACCCGACGTTCCCCCCTGTCCGCCCGGCTGCTGCACGGAATGGGTGGCGTCGAAGACCACCGGACAGCCGGTTTTGGCCAGGATGGGCAGCGAGCGCATGTCCGAAACCAGGGTGTTATAACCAAAACTGGCCCCCCGTTCGCAGAGCAGAACGTTGGGGTTTCCCGTTTCCTCGATCTTGGCGGCGACGTTGGCCATGTCCCAAGGGGCCAGAAACTGCCCTTTTTTAACGTTGATGGGCTTGCCGGTATTGCCGGCGGCCATCAGAAGATCGGTCTGGCGACAGAGAAAAGCCGGAATCTGAAGAATATCCACGGCTTCGGCCACAGCCGCACATTGATCGGGGCTGTGAACGTCGGTGATCACGGGCAAGCCCAAGGATTCCCTTATTTCAGCGAAAATCGGCAGGGCCTCGGCCATGCCGATTCCCCGGGGGCTGGCCGAGCTTGTGCGGTTGGCCTTATCGAATGAGCTTTTGTAAATCAGCCCGATCCCCAGGCGTTCGGCCATTTCCTTCAGCGCCGCCGCCGTTTCCAGGGCATGGCCCCGACTTTCCATGGCGCAGGGCCCGGCGATCAGCCTCAGAGGCAAATCGTTGCCGACGCTCAGTCCGGCAATGGAAACGTGGCGGGGCTGGGTCATGGTCATTCTCTCTAAACCAGCCTGACGCCCTAAACCAGCCTGGATTGATGCACGGCCGCTTCGATAAACGACGTGAACAAGGGATGGGGGGCGAAAGGCTTGGATTTCAATTCGGGATGGAACTGAACGCCGACGAACCAGGGATGATCCGGTATTTCCACGATTTCCGGCAGCACCCCGTCGGGCGACATGCCGGAAAACGAAATTCCCTTCTTTTCCAGCAGTTCCACATACTTGGTGTTGACCTCATAGCGGTGCCGGTGGCGTTCGCTGATGGTGCCGATATCGTAAATGTCGCGAACCCGGGAATGCTGGCGCAAGACGCACTCATAAGCGCCTAGCCGCATGGTCCCCCCCAGATCGCCCCCTTCCTGGCGTTTCACCAGATCGTTGCCCTGTAGCCATTCGGTCATGAGGCCGACGACGGGATCGTCACAAGGGCCGAACTCGGTCGAACCGGCACCCGTGATCCCGGCCAGGTTTCGGGCCATCTCGATCACCGCCATCTGCATGCCAAGACAAATCCCGAAAAAAGGAACGTTCCGTTCGCGGGCAAAGCGGACGGCGGAGATCTTTCCTTCGACGCCGCGTTCGCCGAAACCGCCGGGGACCAGGATCCCGTGAACGCCATCCAGATACTGGACCGCATCCTCGCCTTCGAATATCTCCGAATCGATCCAGTCCATGTTGACCTTGACGTTATTAGCAATCCCCCCGTGGGTCAGGGCTTCGGCAAGAGATTTATAGGCATCGAGAAGCCCGGTATATTTTCCGACCACGGCGATCTTGACCTCGCCCTCGGGCTTGGTCGCACGCGCAACAATGTTGTTCCAGCGGCTAAGGTCCGGGGCCGGAACATCCAAACCGAAATGCCGGCAGACCTGACCGTCAAGACCTTCATTGTGATAGCTGATGGGAACCCGGTAAATGGAATCCACGTCTAGCGCGGGAATAACGGCTTCATTACGGACATTGCAGAAAAGTGAAATCTTGCGCCGTTCCGCCTCAGGCAAAGGATGATCGGCGCGGCAGAGCAGAACATCGGCCCTGATCCCGACTCCCAGCAGTTCTTTCACGGAATGCTGGGTCGGTTTGGTTTTCAATTCACCCGCCGTCGGGATGTAAGGCAGCAGGGTGAGATGAATATACATGCTCCGTTCCGGGCCCAGTTCGTTGCCCAACTGACGGATGGCTTCCAGGAACGGCAGGCTTTCAATATCGCCCACGGTACCGCCGATCTCGCACAGCACGAAGTCCTCGTCGTTGAGGTCATCGAGGAGAAATTTCTTGATGGCGTCGGTAATGTGGGGAATCACCTGAATGGTGGCGCCCAGATAATCGCCCCGGCGTTCCTTGGCGATCACGTCCGAATAGATTCGACCGGTGGTAACATTGTCGCTTTGGCGCGCCGACACCCCGGTAAATCGTTCATAATG
>JAOUPW010000176.1 GCA_029879665.1 Rhodospirillales bacterium
CGCTGGGCCTGGCACGTCTAGTTCTGATCCATGCCAGCGTCTACGGCGACAACCGGCGGCTGCTGCGAGGGCTGGAGCTTCTTGGCGATGCCGCGCGCGGGATCGCTGTGCTGACCGGCGACGAGGATGGCAAGGCCCTTCAGGCGCTCGATGCATGCGGCGTCCGCGGCGTCCGTTTGAACAACACCTCCAACGCGACCCTGTCGCCCGATGCGGTCGCCGACGCCGCCGAACGCATCGCGCGAAAAGTAGCTGATCTGGGCTGGCATGTGCAGGTGTTGTTAAAGGACGATGATCTGAAGGCGGTACTCGAACGGCTTGACCGCATGCCGGCGCCGATGGTCATTGACCACTTCGGCCTGCTGGCCCCCGGGCGGCCCGATCATCAGGCAACGACCGATCTGCTGACAAACCGGATCGCGGAGGGACGTTGCTGGGTCAAGCTGTCCGCGCCCTACTGGCTGGGGGAAAACGGCGCCGAAACCGCGCGCGATCTTACACAACGGTTCATCGCCGCCAATCCGGAGCGACTGGTCTGGGGCTCCGACTGGCCGCATACGCCCCCGAACCGCGATCCCGAGCTCGCAAAACGCGAACAGCCTTTCCGCACTGTCGATACCAGGGGGCTATTGCAGAATTTTCTTGAAACTGTTCCAGACGCGGATACGCGGCGCCGAATCCTCGTCGTTAACCCGTCGTCGTTATATGGTTTTACGTAACGCAAAAGGCTGTGGATTTAAAACCCTCGCTCAACTCCGGATCCAGCTAGGATTTCGCTTTTCAAGAAACGCGTCGATCCCTTCCTTGCCTTCATCCGAAACCCGGGTACGGGCGACCCGTTCCGCTGTCTCGCGGATCAGGGCCTCGTCAATGGGACGGTCGGCGACGGCGAAGATCAATTCCTTGGCCGCCGCCATGGCTTGCGGGCCATTCTGAACAATATATTTCAGGATATTCTCCGCCGCGTCCCGCAATTGATCCGCCGGCACCACTTCGTTGACCAAGCCGATCCGCCTAGCCTCGGCCGCCGACAGCCTTTCCCCGGTCAGAAAATATCGGCGGGTCTGTTTTTGGCCGATGGCGGCGATGACATAAGGACTGATCACGCCGGGAATAATCCCCAATTTGACTTCAGGCAGGCAAAAAACCGCGTCTTCCGCGGCGATGGCCATATCACTGGCGACGGTCAGCCCGAAGCCGCCACCGATGGCGGCGCCGTGAACCAGAGCCAAGGTCGGCTTGGCAAGCCGGGTGAGGGTTCGCATCATTTCGGCAAGTTCGGAGGCATCCTTGATATTGTCTTCCAGGGGGCCGTCCGCGCGCATCCGCGATCTTTTAAGATCCGCGCCGGCGGAAAAACTTTTCCCCGCACCGGCCAACACAACGGCAAGAACCGATGAATCTTTTTCCAGGCGGCGCAATTCCGCCGTGAGCCGGGCAATCAAATCATCATTTAGGGCATTATGGACCTCCGGCCGATTAAGGGTCAGCCAAGCCACGCCCCGATTATCAATTTCCGTCAACACGAGCGAATCGGACATGTTGTTAAAGCTCGCGCAGAGCGTTGAACTGATCGACATATCCAGACGAATCGATGCGTACGCCGATGACCGTGGTGCGACCGGTTTTCAAAGCAATTTTCAACGCATCCTGAAGACCGTTTTCCGTATCCACGGCAACACCGTCAACACCGAACCCTTCGGCCAGCTTGTCCCAACGGATGTCTCCCAGGCTAACGCCGAATTTTTCGATCCCCTTGATTTCCTGTTTTACCCGGATCAGCCCGATTTCTCGATCATCGAACACCACAATAATAATCGGCAGGTTATCACGCACGGAAGTTTGCAGTTCCGCCACCGTCATCATGAATCCGCCGTCGCCGGTGAAGGCTACGATGGGCTTGTCAGGATGGGCCAGCCGCGCGCCCATGGCGCCGGGAACGGCGAACCCCATGGACGCCAGCCCGTTGGAGGTGAGAAATTCCCGCGGGCCATAGGATTCCCACTTCTGCACCACCAGCAGCCGGCTGGCGCCAGCGTCGCATGTCGCAATGGTATCGCGCGGCAGGACCGCGCGCGCGACTTCCATGGCGCGTTGGGGCGACAGGCCGGTACTCGGCGTATTCAGGGCATTCGACACTTCCTCGCGAAATATCTTTGCCGCCTTTTCGCCCCAGCCCTGTCCAGCGCCGCACCACTCGGCAAGACAGCCGAGAATGTGTTTCAGGTCGCCCAGCACCTCAAGTTCGGCGGGCACCAGAGCATCCAACAAGGGGACATTGGTAAGCGCCACCACCGGCGCGGTGTAGGACCAGGCCTTCGGCTGCAATTCGACGCCATCCATCCCAACCGTGATAATAAGATCGGCCTGGGTGATGAGTTTGCGTTCGATCAGGCCGCCGATGATGCAGCCGCCGCGAAGCGGATGATCTTCGGGGATGACCCCTTTGCATTTGGTCGTGGTCAGGACCGGCGCGCCAAGCTGTTCGACGAACTTCACGAATTCGCTGGATGCCTTGTCCCAATAGACGCCGAGGCCAACCAGGATGATGGGCTTCTTGGCGGCATCGATGCGCTCGATCAGCGGCTTCATCCCCGCCTTGTCCGGCTGAGGGCGGATAGTGTTGGCCATCAACGACGGTTCCGCCGTCATCTCAGCCGCTTCTTTTTTCGTTTCGCTCTGCGGAAGATCGAACTGGACCGGCCCCGGCGCCAGGGACGTTGCCGTCCGGTGTGCGCGGCAGACCTGCTGGCGCACGACCTGAGCATCAATGGTGGTGCTCCATTTTACCACCGGCGCATATATGGCGCGCTGTTCGATGCGCTGGCGCAGGCCGACTTCATTTGGCCCCGATGAGTAGCGGTCGGTAATGGCGACAAGCGGCGCGCGATCGAGAAAGGCGTGGGCAACGCCGTTGACCATGTTCGCCGCTCCTGGACCGCGCGTGGACAAGCAAATTCCGGGAGATCCGGTAATTTCTCCCCAAGTCGAGGCAAGCATGGCACCCGCCACTTCCTGTCGCATCAGGATGAAGCGCATGTCCCGCTGGCGGGCGGCTTCCATCAACTCGACCGACTCGCCGCCCGGATGGCCCACGATAAAAGGCGTGCCCCAATTCTTGAAGGCATCCGCCAGAACTTCGACCGTCGTCGCCATGCTTCACTCTCCTGTTATTAAACCGTTTGTGATTCGTCTTAAATTATTTCCGCCGGTATACGATTTATCGGGAGGGCCCGACAACTACGTCTTCCTCCGGCAGGGGAACGCCGGCCAGGAACGCCTGGGCGTTGTGGACGGCGCGTTCCATGATTCCCGAGAAATTGTCGATGGTCGCGCCCGCGCAATGGGGCGTAATGACTGTATTATCGGACGCGAGCAGCGGATTGCCAAGAGGCGGCTCTTCGGAAAATGCATCCAGAGCCGCACCGAACAGATGGCCGCCGGCAAGCGCCTCGGCCAGAGCCGCCTCATCCACCAGCCCGCCCCGGGCGCAATTGACAAGAATCGCTCCCGGTTTCATGGCCCGGATGCGACCGGCGTCGATCAATCCGGCGGTTTCTTTTAACAAAGGCAGATGCAGGGAAACCACATCGGCTTCGGCGATAAGATCGTCCAAGGACAGATAGCGCGCTTCAAGTTCTTGTTCCACATCCTCCGGCGCACGCATTGGGTCGTAATAAAGGATAGACACTTCAAAAGACGCCAGCAGCCGCGCCACCCTTCGGCCAATGGCGCCGAATCCAACAATGCCAACGGTTTTGCCAAACAGGTGCCGATTGTTCCCGCGCACGGTTTCCTTGTCCCAGGCTCCGGCCCGGGTCTGGCGGTCGAGAACCGGTAGGCGACGGTAGGCTGCAAGAATCAACATGACCGTATGCTCGGCCACCGGTATGGCGTTGCCGCCCTGGAGTCGGGCGACGGAAATGCCGTTTTTTTCGCAATAACCGGTATCGATACGGTCGACGCCGATTCCCAATTTTTGAATAAACCGCAATTTCTTTCCGGAACGAAGCAGTTCGACCGGCATGGGCGCGGCCATGACAAAGGCCATGTCGGCTATTTCCAGCGCCGCCGCCCGGCCATCCGGAGTTTGATCGGCGGCAATTGCCAAAGACCAGCCATCGGGAACGGCGGCGCGAATGGTGTTAATGATGCTGGGATGAAAAGGGTCGATAATGGCAAGGCAAACACCGTTCATCACCCTGCCCTCCCTGCAACCGGCACATTCTTCTCGTTCGTTCGGCCGGGATTATGATCACACACCATGATTTCAACAAGCCCCCCCTACTCTGATACCGGCGCCATCAACGGCGGGTCAATGCCGGCATCTTTCGCATCATCCAACAAGGGTTGCAGATCATTGAGCGAATAGGGAATGCCCTTGCTGACACGCTCTGCCTCCAGTCGCCGTTCGGGCTCCCCCGGAATTAGGATTTCCGAAAAACCTTCGGCCTTGGGAACGGAACGAACCGTCGTTAACAGATGATCCATGCGGACGCGCAGTTCTTCGGCGGAAACGAAAAGATCCGGTTTCAGGGCAAGGAAGAAATGGCCGACATTTTGCGGTCGGTCATAATTTTTGTATTGGTCTCCGACCTCGCCGGAGAAAGCCGCGCCCGACATGACGCCGCACAGGATATCCATCATCATCGACAGCCCGGAGCCCTTTGCTCCGCCAATGGGCAGCACAACCCCCTTCAACGCTTCTGCGGGATCGGTGGTCGGCTGGCCGGATTCGTCCAGGGCGAAGCCCAGGGGGATCGGCTGTCCATGACGTAACGCCCGGCGAATTTTTCCCCGGGCGGCAACGCTGGGAGACATGTCGAGGATGAAATCCCCCGTCCCACCGCCGGGAACACCGACGGCAAAAGGGCTGGTGCCGAGCAGCGCTTCCCGTCCACCCCACGGCGGCATGGCGCGCGACGCGTTGGTAAAGACAAACGCGGCGAAACCCGCCTCGACCGCTTGCAGAAGATAGTTGGCGGCCATTCCGAAATGAGTGCTCCGTTTCACCGAAACCAGACCCAGGCCGTATTGACGGGCCAGGGACAGAGCCTCGCTCATAGCCCGATAAGCAATGGCGAAGCCAAATCCGTTGTCGCCGTCCAGTTGCGCCGCAACCGGAGTTGGGTAAGAAAATTTCAATTCGGGGCGAGGATTGACCAGCCCTTTGCGCAACCTGTCAATGTATCCCGGAAGACGAACCATGCCGTGAGTGTCCACCCCCCTGAGATCGGCCCGGACAAGAGCACCGGCGAT
>JAOUPW010000175.1 GCA_029879665.1 Rhodospirillales bacterium
TGCAAGTCTACTCCAACGTTTATGGAAACATCTCCGCCAATCCCTTCGGCAATCGCCCTTAAAGAGGCTTTCGGTCCCGGAAGGCCGGCTTCGAACGATTTGATTTCAAGACGCTTCCTTCGAGGGGAGTAACTTGCGCTGGTCTTGATGGATTTTACAGGAAAACGGTGGTCGATCGGCGCCGGCAGCAACAGGCTGCCGTTTTCCCCCAGGTTCAGGGAAAGGTTTACGATTTCCAGGGTATCCGACGAGCCTTCATAACGGCCGCTGAGTTGAGCGTCCTTAACCTCAAAATTCTGAGCAACAGGGTTGGGAAATGAAATCCGGCCCTGGCCGCCGGAAATATCAAAACCAACCATTTCAAGCGTCCCATCAATGATCATGCTGACCGTGACAGTTCCCTTAAGTGATAGGTTCAACATCTCAAGTGGAGAAAATTCCGGAGTGACCCGGGAAAAGATGCTCGGCCTCAGGTCATTAAAGGCAACGCCGAAATCAAGGCGTTTATCCTTGGCATGATAATCTCCAAGGATGGTGAACTGGGTCTGCTTTCCATCAACAAAAAGATCCAGAGAAGCTTCGCCCTTGATACCCCTTTTGTTGCGGACCAGTTTGATATCCGCCGAAGATGAGTGCCAGGAGGAATTGAATTGCTGGTCTTCAATGGTTAGACCGGCCTTGATGATATTGACCCGGGATAAGTAGCTCATGGCATTATCCGGGTCGGGGCTGGACACTAATTCGGAAAAAATTCGCGCCACCAGTTCCGTCGAAGGGCCTTCCTTTTGCTCGAAACCAAGCGCAAACGTTCCATCCTGACGGCGGATCAAGTAGAGACTGGGACGGAATAACTCGATCGTTTCCGGGGCAAGCAGCCCACGCACCATGGCGTTGGTGCTTAACGACATGGACATTTCAGGAATCTGGGCCATGACAACCCCATCCGGGGTCATTGCACGGGCATTGATGACGCGGATGTCAAAAGCCCTGTTCCAGCCTCCCCATGTAAGAATGGTATCGTCGAGCTTGAGTCTGAACGATTTATGGCTTGTGGCTAAAATGTCTTCCACATAGGGAGTGAGAAAGGCAAGGGAAACAGGCCCTTGCGACAAATGCCAGACAGCGAAAACCAATAGAATGGTTAAAGCGGCAGCCAAACCTCCCAATAGATGGATGAGCACCTTGTACGTCCGCCTGATCACTGGCTGTCCTTTATTCCTTTGGCGTCTTGACCGTTCGAATGGCTTACCGCAGTCTGCAGAAGAGCAGAGTATTGAATATGCACTATTTTACCAAGGCTACAGAGCAAAACGAATTCCCCGCCGCCGCCGACCCGGACCGCGCCCGGCTGGGCCTCGAACTATGGCGGGAAGCCGCCCGGAAAACAGGCGATTCCGAGCTGGCCTTCTTTGCCGAGGAAGTCGCCGAAAATGCCCAGGGACGGCGGATTCTTGAGGCTATTTTCGGTAATAGCCCCTTCCTTACTCAATGCGCAACCAGCGACCTTCCTTTCTCCAGAACCTTGTTGATGGAAGGGCCTGAGAAGGCATATGCAGCCGTGATGGATGAAATTGAAGGTCTCCGTCGGCAACCAATAGCTGAAACCGACCTCATGCGCATCCTGAGGCATCAAAAACGGCGTGTGTCGCTAACCGTTGCCCTAGCCGATATCTCCGGCGCCTGGGCCGTGCCACAGGTGACCCACGCCCTGTCTGATTTTGCCGATCGGGTGCTTGGCTGCGCCGCCCGCCACCTACTGAGAGAATCCGCCGCCGCCGGCAGCTTCTCCCTTTCCGATCCTGAAGACCCTGAACTGGGGTCCGGTTTGATCATTCTGGCTTTGGGAAAACTCGGCGGTCGGGAGCTAAATTATTCCAGCGATATCGATCTTATCGTTTTTTACGATGATGAACGGATTAAGACCGACAAACCGGACACCATTCAGAACAGTTTCGTGCGTCTTACCCGGGGCCTGGTCAGCATTCTGGAACAAAGAACTAAGGATGGTTATGTCTTCAGGACTGATCTGAGACTGAGGCCGGACCCGGGCTCGACGCCTCCGGCGATTTCCGCCATAGCGGCGGAAACCTATTACGAAAGCCTGGGACAGAACTGGGAACGGGCAGCCATGATCAAGGCCCGACCGGTAGCCGGCGACATCGAAGCCGGATATGAATTCCTGCACCGGCTCAGACCCTTCATCTGGCGAAAGAATTTGGACTTTGCGGCCATTCAGGACATCCACTCCATCAAGCGTCAGATCAACGCCAATCGCGGTGGCGCCTCAATTGCCGTTCTCGGCCATAATCTCAAGCTGGGACGGGGCGGAATCCGGGAAATAGAATTCTTTGCCCAGACCCAGCAATTGATCTGGGGCGGGCGAATCCCCGAATTGCGCGCAGGCACCACCGAAAGCGCACTGCGTGCCCTTGCCGACCAGGGACAGGTGGCGGAGGAAACGGCCAATTCCCTGATCGAGTCCTACCGATACCTGCGACGGGCCGAACACCGCCTGCAGATGATCAACGATGAACAAACCCACACCTTGCCCCCCACGGAAGATAAATTGCGCGAATTTTCGGTTTTCCTCGGATACGCGAATACGGACTTATTTTCGCAGGAACTCATGTCGGTTCTCAAAAACGTGGAATCCCATTACGCCCATTTGTTCGAAGACGCCCCAGCCCTGACTTCCGCCGGCGGAAGCGCCGGAAATCTGGTATTTACCGGCGGTGACGTGGATCCTGAAACCATTGAAACCCTGACCAAACTGGGCTTTAAAAACCCCGAAACCGTAGACGGAGTCGTGCGCGGCTGGCATCACGGGCGGGTCCGGGCCGTGCGTAGCGCTCGGGCGCGCGAACTGCTGACGGAGCTGATGCCGGTGTTGCTGGAAGAACTGTCCCGGACCGCCGATCCCGATAACGCCCTTCTAAATTTCAACGATTTTCTCGCCGGACTTCCCGCTGGGGTACAGTTGTTTTCCATGTTTCATTCCAATCCGCATCTGCTTGAACTGGTTGCCCAGATCATGGGCGTCGCGCCCAGACTTGCCGAACGACTTAGCCGGCGGCCAATGCTGCTGGAAAGCGTCCTGACTCAGGATTTCATGGATCCGCCGCCGGATCGTGACGCCCTTAGGGACGAGTTGGAAAAAATGCTTGAGCAAGCCGACAATATCGAAGATGTGCTTGATCTCAGCCGCCGCTGGGCCAACGATCGAAAATTTCAGATCGGCGTACAGCGTCTACGTGGTACTTTGCCGGCAAATGAAGGCATGCGCGCGCTGAGCAACATCGCCGATGTGGCGATTTTGTGCCTCTACCCGCGCATGGAATCGGAATTCGCCCGCCATCACGGCCGCATTCCCCATTCAGGCATGGCTGTTGTCGCACTGGGTAAACTGGGCGGACAGGAAATGACCCCGTCTTCGGACCTGGACTTGATTTTTATCTATACCCTGACCCACGATGCCGACCTTTCCGAAGGCAAAAAACCCCTGCCGGCCAGCCAGTATTTCGCCCGCCTCTCGCAACGCCTGATCAATTCCCTGACCGCAATTACCGCCGAGGGTCAACTCTATCAGGTGGACATGCGATTGCGGCCCTCCGGCAGTGCCGGCCCCATCGCTTCAAGCCTGGACGCCTTTGTTCAATACAACCGCTCGGATGCCTGGACTTGGGAACATATGGCCCTGACCCGGGCTCGGATCATCACCGGCCCCCCGGCCCTGAGCGAGAAAATAGAAGGTGTAATTCGCGACATCCTGAGTCAACCCAGGGATCCGGATATGCTGACCCACGACGTCGCCCATATGCGCGAACGGATCGACAAGGAACGTCACACAGACTTAATTTGGAACATCAAGTATCTGCGCGGCGGCCTCGTGGATATAGAATTTATAGCTCAGTATCTTCAGTTGAAGCACGCACATCATCACCCGGAAATTCTGTCCGCCAACACAAAAACCGCATTACAACAGATCGGAGAAGCAAACCTTATCGATGCCTCCGTGTGCCGAGATCTAATGGAAGCCATTGATCTTTGGCAACCGTTGCAAGCAATATTACGCCTGACCCTCGCAAGGGATTTCAATGAGGAGCGGGAACAGAATATTCCCGAAGCCTTGCAATCCTTACTCTCAGAAATCGGAGGCGTTTCGAATTATGACGAACTTAAAGACAAGATATCGAAAACAGCCGCAAAAGTTCACGGTCACTTCCAGGATTTGATCGGCGAACCCGGCGATCATTCAAATAATTTGCAAACGTAACCCACAGCGGAGATCAAATTCATGACTTGCAACGTTGGCGACAAGGCGCCCGCCTTTAAATGCCCCACCGACGGGGGTGGATCGCTGTCGCTCAAAGACCTGAAAGGCACCAAGGCCGTTCTCTATTTTTACCCCAAGGACATGACCCCAGGTTGCACCAAGGAGGCCGAGGATTTTCGCGATATGCACCGGAAATTCAAGAGTGCCAAAACCCTAGTCATCGGAATCTCCAAAGATCCCCCCGCCCGGCACGACAAGTTCAGGGAAAAATATAAACTTCCCTTCCCTCTGATTTCGGATGAAGACGGGGCAATGTGCGAAGCCTATGGCGTATGGGTCGAGAAATCCTTGTATGGTCGAAAATACATGGGAATTGAACGGGCAACATTTTTGATTGATGAAAAAGGAAAAATTCGTGAAGTTTGGCGCAAGGTCAAGGTCAAAGGCCACGCCGAAGCTGTCCTTAAAGCGATCAAGGCGCTATAAAGAAGCCCCCATGAAGGAAGCAGCAACAGGACCAATCAATGGCAGATAAGAAATCTCCGGGTAACGTGGAAGAGGGAATTGACTTAAGCGACCTCGTGTCTGAAGAGGACGAGACGGTCATATCCCTGATGCGGCAGGATATGAAACCGCCCGCGGATTCTTCTGTAACTCACGGAGGTAGCCGGGAAAATACTGATCCGGGCAAGGTCCGCGCTTCGATCCGGGCCATTCCCGAACGCGACTCTGTCATGGTTGCCCTGGAATATGTGGAGGACCCCTCAAGGTCAGCCAGCATCCTGCTATCCTCCAATGATACCCTTCTTATGGCGCAGAAACTTTTCGATCAATCCATGGCGCTTCCAACCCCCCCTACGGAAAAGTCTATTAAATCCGCCCTGGAAAAAATTGTGAAAGTAACCCAAATCCGCATGAAGAAATAACCCGGCCATATCAGCACAACCCCTAGTTCTGATATCGCCACCCATGGAGGACGCCCCCCT
>JAOUPW010000177.1 GCA_029879665.1 Rhodospirillales bacterium
CGAAGTGAAGATGACGGAAGGCACCGTTTGTCATCATCCCCTCCACGGCAAAGGGTATGAGTTTGAAGTGCCGGTTCTGCCCGCCGACTTCGTCGATGTGGAAACCGGTACCGGCTTTGTCCATATCGCGCCCGGCCATGGCACCGATGACTGGGAACTGGGTGTTAAGAACGATCTTCCCATTCCTGAAACTGTGGGCGATGACGGGGTTTTCTACGATCATGTGCCGCTGTTCGCCGGCGTTCATGTTTTCAAGGCCGACAAGGAAGTGATCGATGCCTTGACCGGCGCCGGTAGTTTGCTGGCGGCGGGCAGGATCAACCACAGCTATCCCCATTCCTGGCGGTCCAAGGCGCCGTTGATTTTTCGCAACACGCCGCAATGGTTTATTTCCATGGAAAAGACGGGCCTCAGGGAAACCGCGCTCAAGGCCATCGACGACACCCGCTTCGTGCCGGAATCCGGCTACAATCGGCTCAGGGGAATGATTGAATCCCGGCCCGATTGGTGCGTGTCGCGCCAACGCGCCTGGGGCGTTCCGATCACCGTCTTTGTCAACAAGGAAACCGGCGAACCGTTGCGGGACCGGAAGGTGCTTGAGCGCATCGTCAACGCAGTTGAAGCCGAAGGCGCGGATGCCTGGTTCTCATCGGATGCGTCACGCTTCCTGGGCAATGAATACAACGCTGACGACTTTGAACAGGTTATGGATATTTTGGATGTGTGGTTCGATTCCGGATGCACACACAGCTTCGTGCTGGAAGCCCGCGAAGACCTGCAATGGCCGGCGTCTCTGTACCTGGAAGGGTCCGATCAACACCGGGGCTGGTTTCATTCGTCGCTGCTGGAATCCTGCGGAACCCGCGGCCGCGCCCCGTATGATACGGTGTTGACCCACGGTTTCGTCATGGCCGAGGACGGCCAGAAGATGTCCAAGTCTTTGGGCAACATCGTTTCGCCCCAGGATGTGGTCGACCAGCATGGCGCCGACATTCTCAGATTATGGGTGGTGGGCTCAGATTATTCCGAAGATTTGCGCATCGGTCCTGAAATTCTGAAACAACACGCCGATATTTATCGCCGTCTGCGCAACACCCTTCGTTATCTGCTCAGCAATCTCAATGAATTCGAGGAAAGCGAACGTCTCGAATATTCCCAGATGCCGGAATTGGAACAATGGGTTCTAAACCGGATTTCGGAACTGGACGGAAAAGTACGCCAAGCATGCGAGGATTTTGAATTTCATCCTTTATTCGTGGAACTGCACACTTTCTGCGCCATGGATTTGTCGGCCTTTTATTTCGATATCCGCAAGGACAGCCTCTATTGCGATGCCAAGGATTCCGTCCGCCGCCGCGCCGCCCGCACGGTGCTGGATACCCTGTTCAATTGCCTCACCGCCTGGTTGGCGCCCTTCATTTGTTTTACGGCGGAAGAAACCTGGCGGGCGCGGCATCCCGGCGAAGATGAAAGCGTACATCTGCGACTGTTTCCGGACATTCCCGTCGAATGGCGAAATGAGGAACTGTCCCAGCGTTGGGAGAAGGTGCGGGCGCTCCGGCGCGTCGTTACCGGCACCTTGGAAGTGGAGCGGGCCGAAAAACGAATCGGTTCCAGTCTCGCCGCCCATGTGGATGTGTATGCCGAAACGGCCTATCTTCAGGCCATGGAAGGGTTGGACCTGGCGGAAATCTTCATTACTTCGAGCGCGGCCCTGAAAGACGGCGCCGCTCCCGGCGACGCCTTCAAACTCGACGAAGTTCCCGGCATCGCGGTTGTTTCCGGTTTGGCTTCGGGCGAAAAGTGCGAACGGTGTTGGAAGGTGCTGGACGACGTGGGACGCGATGCGGACCATCCCAGCATTTGCCCCCGCTGCGTCGAAACCGTTTCCACCCTAGCCGGGGCCGCTGCCTGAATGCCTGATCAATTCAGTGGAAATCCGGCAAAGCCGGCGATGACGTTTTCATCCGGTCCCGGCCTGGGCCTGATCGCGGCGTTTCTGGTGCTCTTGATCGACCAGATCACCAAATGGTGGGTCATTTCCGTCATGACGCCGCCCCGGGAAATTGTGATCACTCCGTTCTTCAACCTGGTCATGGTCTGGAACCGGGGCATCAGTTTCGGCCTGTTTAACAACGGCGGCGCCAATGCCTGGTTCCTGAGCGCCGTTGCCTTGGCCATCGTCGTCTTTCTCGGCATCTGGCTGCTAAAGACCGGAGGCCGCCTTCTGCCGGGAGGCCTGGGGCTGGTGATCGGCGGTGCGCTGGGCAATGTAATCGACCGGGTCTTCCGCGAACCCCGCGCAGTGGCTGATTTTCTCGATTTTCACTGGACCGGCTACCACTGGCCCGCCTTTAATGTAGCGGATGCGGCCATTACGGTCGGGGCCGCTATTTTGGTGTATGACTCCTTGTTTATGGGCGCGGAAAAGCATAAAAATGGTTCCCTGGATCATGAAAAAAATGACTAAGTCGAAACTGATAAAATTCCCAATTGGCATTCTGCTTTTGGCCGGAGCGCTGGCGGGTTGCGAAAGCGTCAAATCCATCGTCGGGCAGAAAAAGACCGCCCCCGACGAATTCGCCGTATATTCGCGCGCGCCGTTGTCCCTGCCTCCCGATTACGGCCTCCGTCCACCGGCGCCCGGCACGATTCGACCGCAGGGGATGGATCCTCGTAGCCAGAGCCAGCAAACCCTTCTCGGAGGTCAAGCCGCCGCCGGCAACGTCCAGCCGGGAGAACAGGCCTTGCTTAGGCAGCTGGGCGCAGCCAGTGCGGACCCCAGCATCCGGAGCCTGATCAATCAGGAGACGGCGGCGCTGGCCGATGAAAGCAGCAGCATCACGGACCGCCTCATGTTCTGGAATAAGCCGAATGAATTCGGCACCGTTGTTGATCCTGAGAAGGAATCCAAACGTATCCGTGAAAATCAGGCACTTGGCAAACCGATCACCGAAGGCGAAACGCCGATCATCACGCGCAAAAGCAAGGGAATCCTTGAGGGAATCTTTTAAGCCGCCGTCCGTGTTTTGACGCCGAGTGGGCATCATTTTCTTGATCGCAATTAAGTGAAGTGTTCACGGTCCTGTTCGCATTTACAATGTCTTTTATGATATTTTCCGATTTGGTTCCGATTCGGTTCCAATTCGAGTGTCCGTAACGTTTGCCTCTGATTTTTTTAAGGGCGGCTCTTATTTGCAAATGAGGACTCCATTCATGAAACTGGCGCACCGAAATAAGCTGCTTTCCATTCTGCTGGTCGCGATTATGGGGCTGCCGGCGGCGGTTCCGGCTTTGGCCGGGGTCTTCAACCCGGAAACGTTTACGCTTGCCAACGGAATGCAGGTCGTCGTGGTTCCCAATCACCGGGTGCCGGTGGTGACGCACATGGTTTGGTACAAGGTTGGCTCTGCTGATGAGGAAAGCGGCAAGTCAGGTATCGCGCATATATTCGAGCACCTGATGTTCAAGGGAACTAAAAAATACGGTCCGGGTATATTTTCCAAGGCGGTGGCGCGAAACGGCGGCCGTGAAAACGCGTTTACCTCGACAGATTATACGGCTTATTTTCAGACGATCGCGCTGGACCGGCTTGAAATGCTTATGAAGATGGAAGCCGACCGCATGACCAATCTGATTCTCAATCAGGAGCAGGTGGATTCGGAACGGCTTGTCGTTCTGGAAGAAAGGCGTTCGCGAACCGATAACAATCCCGGCGCCATTCTAGGCGAAAATGTCCAGGCCGCCCTGTTCTTGAACCATCCCTATGGCCATCCGATCATCGGTTGGGAACATGAAATCCGCGCCCTGAAGCTTGCCGATTTCAGATCCTTCTACAAGCGTTGGTACGTGCCCGCCAATGCCATCCTGGTGGTTGCCGGCGACATCACGGCGGAAAAGCTGAAACCTTTGGCGGAAAAATATTACGGCGCTATTCCTTCCCGCCCCGCCGTCACGCGTAAACATTCCCAGGAGCCTCCGCAAAAAGCGGCGCGCCGGGTTTTGCTGAAGGATCAGCGGGTCAAGGAGGCGTCCTGGAACCGGTCCTATCTGGCTCCCGGATATATCTCCGGCGATACCCGCCATGCTTACCCCTTGCAGGTTCTTTCGGAAATTCTCGGCGGCGGCGCAACATCCAGACTCTACCGGTCCTTGGTAGTTGAAAAAAAGCTGATGATTTCCGCCGGTGCATCTTACAGCGCCGACAATCTGGGGCCTTCCCAGTTCGCCTTTTATGCCAGCCCCCGACCCGAGGTTTCCCTGGAAAAATCGGAACAGCTTATGGATGAGGAAATCACCCGGCTTTTGAAATCCGGGGTGACGCACGAAGAGGTCGACCGGGCCATTATGCATCTTCAAAACGAAGCCATATATGCCCGCGATTCCCTGCGCGCGGGCGCCCGCGCCATGGGTTCTGCCTTGGCCATCGGCCGCACGGTCGAAGACGTGGAGGCATGGCCGGATCGGATCGGGAAGGTGACCGTGCAACAGGTCAACGAAGCCGCCAGGGCGGTCTTCAAGATTGAACAATCGGTTACCTCTCTGCTGATGCCTGAAAACGGAAACCCACAAAAGGCGGAGGTACAGCCATGACTTTCCTGCGTAAAATTATTTTCGTCGCGGGTGCGGTTCTTATGGTTTCGGCGCCGCTGTCGGCGGGCGCGGTCGAAGTGAAAAAGGTGACGTCGCCTAGCGGCATTATGGCTCTGTTGGTCGAAGATCACCTCAATCCCATCATATCCGTCAGTTTTGCCTTTCGCGGCGGCGCCGCCCTGGACCCCGAAGGCAAGGAAGGCCTTGCCAGCATGGTCTCGGGCCTTCTCGATGAAGGCGCCGGCGGGCTCGACAGCCAAAGCTTTCAGAGGCGTCTGGAGGATCTGTCCATGACCCTCCGGTATGACGCCGGACGCGATGCCTTCAGTGGCAGAATGAGAACCTTGAGTAAGCATCGGCACGAAGCCTTCGATCTGCTCCGCATGAGCCTGACCGCGCCGCATTTTGATGAACAGCCGGTCGCTCGTATCCGCAGCCAGATTCTGTCCGGCCTTCGGCGTAAAAGCGAAGATCCCGGCGATATCGCCCAGCGGACCCTGATCAAAAATCTTTTTCCCGGCCACGTTTACGGTCGCCCAGTGGATGGAACTCTGGTCAGTGTCGCCGCCATCACCTCTCAAGATCTGAAGGAGTTTGTCAGTGAGAGGCTGTCCCGGGAAAATCTGGTCGTCGGGGTCGTGGGGGATATCGCGCCCGGGGAGTT
>JAOUPW010000178.1 GCA_029879665.1 Rhodospirillales bacterium
CGTCATTTCTCCGGCTCCTGACCCCACGGCAAAAGCGTTTTATTTTATCATGGGTTCCGCTGGTGAGGGAAATTTCAAGCGGACGTATTTTCGTCTTAAATCAGGCATTCGTTCCTGTTATTGGGCGTCGGGATGATCTAGGAATAGACAGAAGATTAAATGAAGGAGGATTGCATGCAATTTTTTGCCTGGGGGATCAACAAGCCCGGCGTCAAGGATCAACGGATGGCCGTCATTCATGATCATTGGAATTTCATTGAGCCCTATGAACCGGACCTGATTGCGCGCGGCCCGGTGTTGGCGGGGGATGGGAGCGACCGGACGAGTGTGCTTGGCAGTATTCATATCCTGGAACAGCCGTCCTGGGCCGACGCGGAACGTTTCGTCTATGACGAGCCCTTTGCCAGCAACGGCCTGTTCGAGAAAATCGTCTTCTCCCGGTTCGCTCTTGAACTGGACCGTACCCAGTTCGAATTCACAAGCAATCCGGAACTTCCCCGTTTTTTCATTTATTGCCCGGCCCGGGACGGGGCCACGGTCGGCAGCGGCGAACTGAAGGCGGCCCATGAAACCTATTGCGCCGCCCATGATGCCAGTTTCGTATGCCGGGGGGCGCTGTTGACCCGGGACGGCGCCTGGAACGGCAGCGTTTATTTCATGGAGGTTCCATCGCAAGCGGAAGCGGAAACGTTTATCGAGGGCGACCCCTACAATGTCGCCGGATTGTACGGCCAGGTTCAGGTCCTGCTCTGGACCATGGGCGGGCGCCGCAATCTCAGCGATGACTGAGGGGGGCGGCCGGGTATGATCACCACCGTAACCAACGGCATGTTCCTGCGTGACGGCGGCGGCACCGGCGCGCCGGCTCAAGTTCCGGCGCTTTGGCTGCTGCATGGTTTTTCCGACAGCGGCCTTGCCTTCCGGAACTTGTTCAAAACCGGCCTTGCCGACCGGTACCGCTTGCTCGCGCCCGACCTGCCCGGCTTCGGTGTCAGCCGGTCGGAAGGGTACGGTTTCACCATCGACGATCAGGTGACGGCATTGCTCAATCTGATCAATTCGAAAACGCCGGATGGCCCCATCGGCTTTGTCGGCCATTCGGTGGGGTCCATCCTGGCGGTCGAGGCGGCGAAAAAAATGACGGCCCGGTGCGCCGGCATCTTTTCCATCGAAGGCAACCTGACCGAAGCCGACGCCTATTTTTCAGGCCAGGCGGCGGACTATGAAGACGCCGATACTTTCAAGCGTGAGTTTGCTTCAAAGATCTGGGCCAAGGGCGATGGCGATCCTATCTTCAGGCACTATCACGCCAGCATAATGTTCGCCGAAGCCAATGCCATGTGGGGGTTCGGGCGCGATGTCCGGCGTTACAGCGCCGGCGACCGACCCGGCCATGCCTTCGGCGAGGTGGACGCGCCGGCCCTTTATTACTGGTGCGCGGCAAACACACCGGCATCTTCGGTGGACTTTATCGCCAACAACGGACTTAGCAACGAGACCTTTCACGATGCCAGCCACTGGCCCATGCTCGACATTCCGAAAACGGTCGCGGAACGCATTAATGCGTTTTTTCAGCACCACCTAGACCTTTAAGCCATTGAATAACCAAGATTAATTTGGTATCGTGCAGTCCAGAGGGATTTTCGGAGGGGGATGCGTGAAAAGCATTGCGAGCGCACGTTGGGAACGGGCGGTTAGCGTGTGTCTGGCAGTGGTGGCGCTGGCCGCCGTCGTTCAGCTTGGCTATCTCACCATTCTCTATGCCTCGATTGAGGGTTACATCGATCATATAGAACACAGTATCGCGCTCGGCGGTTGGCATGTTCTGCAAGGTCTTCCTCTCTACCAGGCAATTGATGACTGGCCGTTCTTCGGTAATTTTTACGGGCCGCTGGTCTATCTTGTTCAGACCGTTGTGTTTGTTTTCGCCCAAGCTACGATTCCTCTCAGTAAATTGGCTAATGCGCTTGCCGTTGCAGGGTCGTTTCTTTTTATTTTTCTGCATCTCCGCCGCCGTTTCGATCTGGGCCTGATTTCTTTCGGCATTATCGTTATCGCCGCGAATTTTCTTATATTTATTCCCATCAGCGTTTGGAACCGCCCTGATCCGTTTCTTTTTTTTCTCGTTTCCGCTGCCCTTTACGCCGGCGGAAGGTTCGGCGGGACGCCGGGCGCGGTTTTTATCGGCGTGTGCATTGGCTTAGCCGTAAATTTCAAGGTTCATGCCTTCGTTTATTTTCTGCCTTTGATTGTTGATGTTTATGGTTGGCGCAATCTGCGGCGGATGGCTTTCATCGTCGCCGTTTCCTTGGCCGTTTTCTTTTTGCCCTTTGCCTTGCCGCAAGTTTCCTTTGTTAATTATGTCGGCGTTCTTTTCCATGTCTCGCAGGGAAAATCGGTTGCTTCCGACCTTTTGCGAAATACGCTCACATTTGCCGTTTTTTATCTGATGCCCGGATTGCTGCTTCTCGGCCTGGCGCTGAACGGCAAGCGGACCGATCGTCGGGACATGATATATTTTGCCGTCCTTTCAGTTTGCATAATCATTTCCGCCTATCCGGCATCCATCCCCGGTTCGGGCATCTATCACCTGGCGCCGCTGTTGCCCGTCGTCGTTGATGCGACAGCGCGCCTGTTGGTGCGGGCCGACCGGCCGCCGTGGCTCAAACCGGTCCTGATGGTGATTATCCCGGTTGCGTTTCTTGCTGTTTCCTTCCGTTCGCAAATCAATTTTCTGAAAAACATTGATTGGCTGATTGACCGGGAAAAGGTGGCAAGGGAAGTGGCGGAGGCGGCCTCGGCATATTCCGATGGTTCCCTTCAAGTCGGGTATGGCGATAGCCGGAAGCAATACCAGTTGACCTTTTACAAGCCGATTCTGGCATTCGCCGGACAGCCTGTTTCCGTGGATGCACGGGTTTTAATGGAGGCAAAGAGCATTAATTTTGATATTTCCGGGCGTTTGGTCGAAGAACTGCGCCAGTGCCGGACAAAGTACTGGCTGATCCCTAAGGGGCAGCAACCCTTCCGCATGCGGAGTTTCTATTCAAGTCAGGATATTTTCGGTTCGGCGCCTGAAGTGTTCGCCGCTCGATATGAAAAAACGGCGGTTCTTAAATATTTTGACGTCTGGTCGTGTAAACCTTGAACGGTTTTGAAAATTATTGAGCGGGCTTCGGCTTTGCCGTGGCGAGCAGCGACGACCCCAGGATAAATCCGGGGAGAACCCGGGATTCAATCTTAAAGCAGCGGGCGATAAAGGCGTGAAGTCCTTTCCGCTTCGGCGCCTGAAATTGTATGGCGCGATCAACCCTGAATAACGACAAGGCCAGGAGCACGAAATAAAGGGAGTGAAAGAAATAGAAATTCTTTTCAATTTCGAAACCTGCCGATGAAAGTTCAGATTTCAGATCCTGCCTGTTGTACCGTCTGAAATGCCGGTTGTAATCGTCGTAGTTGCTCCACACTTCCTTGCGCGCCGGAACGGTAATCAGAATTCGGCGAAGATTTGGCATCAGGCTGCGCGCTTCCTTAAGAAAGGGAACGGGGGCTTCAATATGTTCGATGACGTCAAGCAGCAATAGGGTTTCGACCGACTCCAGCGTGTGTTGAGGCAGATCCCGGTAATCCCGCCCGGTGACGACATGATCTTTGATGTCCGGAACCAGGGTCGGATTTCCCAATTCAGCGCCAGTACAGTCCATGCCCTGTTTCCTCAGATAGGAAACGACGATGCCGGTACCGCAACCGACCTCGAGAATTTTGGATGTGTCCGCCCCGATGCCGCGCAAGGTATCGGCAATGACCATATTGCGGGCGAGATTCCAGAACTTGTGTTCAATGCCGGGAGGGTAGGAATTGTGAAATTGCTGTTCGCTGCACGCAGAAGACGTAGGTTGCATCCTGTCCTGTTTTCCCCCCGTGTGGCGCAAATTGCGGACCGATTATACTTAATTCCGAGATGGCGAGAAAGTTTAATAACCGTTTGATTGCAAGTGTATGACTGAACCGTCAGAGATCAAGGTAGGATATGCTGTGGTGAATCAGAAAACCGAGGCTGACGACGAACCCGGTCAACGGAAACAGGACGGAATAGGTCTGCGCCCCCTCCGGCGCGGGAACGCGCCATTTGATCCGCAGCAACGATAAATTGATCAGGGCGAATATCACCAGGGTGATCGACGAGGCGGCAACCGCCAGCGGTTCTATCGGTAGCCATATCCCGAAGCTTGAAACCATCGCCGTAACCAGAACGGTAGCAGTCAGGGGGGTGCGGGTGACGGGGTTTATGGTCGCTAACGCCTTGGGCAGAAGATCCTGGTCCGCCAGGCCATAGAAAATCCGTGACACCATGATGATCTGGATCAGGGCGCCGTTGAGAATGGCGAAGACGCTGATCAGGGTAACCAGGTGCCCGTCGCCGCCGCTGCCCCGTTCATAAATCAGCGTCAACGGCGCCCCGCTGGCCGCCAGTTCGCCGGACGGAATGCTCAGCACCGCGACCAGGGCGACCAGGACGTAGAGCAGGGTGGTTATGAGCAGGGTCAGGAAGATGGCCGTGGGCAGTGTTCGGGGCGCTTCCCGGACTTCCTCGGCGACGTTGACCATGTCCTCAAAGCCGAGAAAGGCGTAAAAGGCAAGCATGGCGCCGATGGAAATGCCGCTCCAGGCGGCGCCGTCCAGGGACGGTATCAATTCCGGCAGCCGGGCCGGAAGGTCTGCCAGACTTGCCGATCCGGCCCAGACCACCAGTCCAAGCCCACCGATTTCAACCAGGGTCAGGACCGACGCTATTACGACGGATTCTTTGATGCCCCAAACGGCGATCAAACCGATGGCAAAGGGAATCGCGATCATCAGAACCAGGCGGGGGATGGGAAGGAATTGGGTGATATAGCCGACGCTGCCGTTGACGATGGCGGCGGCCGAAACGGTTCCGGCCATGGCGACCAAAATGCCGACCAACAGCGCCATGAATGGAATATTTAATCCTTCGCGTACATAAACGGCTTCGCCGGCGCTGCGCGGGTAACGCGAAGACAATTCGGCAAAGGAGATGGCGGTGAACATGGCCAGTAGCGACGCCATCAGAAACGAGACCGGCGCATGCATGCCGGCTTTGCCCGCGACCTTGCCGGTGAGGACGAAAATCCCGGCGCCGATGGTGGTGCCAAGGCCATAGAGAACAAGAAGCGGAAGATTCAAATTACGTTTGAGTTTAATTTCGGGCGTCATGGCGGG
>JAOUPW010000179.1 GCA_029879665.1 Rhodospirillales bacterium
GCGCGAAGTGCTGAAGGATGAAAAACTAATTCCTTACCTTGTTGATTTCAGTCCCTTCATGAGCGAAAGCGCGGAATTGGCGGACATTATCCTGCCGGACGTGGTAGCGGTGGAGCGTCACGACCTGGCCAGCAGTCCAACCGCCCTTCTTCCATGGGCGACCATGACCGATCCGCCCAACAAGCCGCGCGGCAAGGCGCGGGACGTGCGCGAAACATTGAAGCAGATTGTTGAGGCTATCGATGCCGACGGCTCTCGCGGAATGAAAAAGTACTGGGCTTTCGCCAACGCCAAACAGTGGGTCAAACAAGAAGTTGATGCGACCGCTACGCTGAAGGAAGCATATAAAAAGCTGAAAAAGGACGGAGTCTGGCCGAGCTACGGCAAGATCGACTTGATGACCCGGAAGATCGTCAAGAAAGGCGAGCCGGTCGAGGCGAAATACGGCGCGTACAAGACGCCGGGTTTTGCCACGCCTTCGGGTAAAATCGAGATCGCCACCCCGTCCTGGCAGGAAAACCCGCGCCACGCCACCATGGCCGCGCAGGAATTCGTATTGGCGACCTTCAAGGTGGCCTATCACACCCTTTCCATGACCTCTAACCTCAAGTATCTGGCGGAGCTATGGCATTCCAATCCGCTTTGGATCAACAAGGAGGTGGCGTTCAAGCTCGGCATCGGGGACGGCGAATTCGTACGGATTACCAGTGAGGCCGGCTACATGGTGACCCGCGCCTGGCTGACCCAGGGAATTCACCCGCGGGTGGTCGGTATCTCGACGTCGGTGGGGCGTTCGGCTTATGGCCGCGTCGCCCTTGCCGATCCGCTTGAGCGGGTTCCCTTCGCGCGCAAGGAACACGAGGACCCTGATATCGACGACAATATCTGGTGGCGCGATTCAGGCGTCAATCCCAATGACATCATCCCAATTGCGATTGACCCGCAAAGCGGCGTTCAGTCCTGGAACGATACCGTGGTAACGGTGTCGCCGGCCAAACTGGGCGACCGCTATGGCGATATCAAGGTGAGCAACGCCAAACATCTTGCCATTTACAAGAGACTACTGGGACAGGCCTGATTGACGGGCTGAACTGACGGCGGAGAAAAGAAATTGAAATTCATTGCATTCAAACCCGAGCATCGTTTTGCCACGTGGGCAATTGCCATTGGGGTGCTCGTCTTGCTCTGTATCGGTATCGTCCTGGGGTGGAGCCACAGCCGTTTCACCCGGGTAAGTATCTGCACCTCCTGCCATGAAATATTCGTCGATATCAAGGAATACAGCCCGACGGAAGCGTTGAGCAATTCGGTGGAGGATTACAAACCCACCAAGGCATTTGATCCCGGGCATTTCAACGTGACCGTGGGATGTGCCGAGTGTCACGCCTACCCTTACGAGGAATACCGGGAATCCGCCCATTACGAGAACGCCCGGGAGGTCAGGGCGGGATGCGTTGGATGTCACAATCCGCACAGCGTTCGCGAGGTGCTGTTCTGGAAATTCTTCTACGTCAACAAGGGGGTTATCGGAGAGAGCCCGTTCCATGCCATCTCGAACAGCCTACGCGATATTCCCGCCTGGGAGAAACTACGCATTGAACTGGCGGGGAAAGTTCGCACGCAAATGATTGCGGAGGAAAGCGTCAAATGTACGAACTGCCATAAAACTGAAAGCAAATGGTTTAACAAAATCGAGCGCCATCAGGATATGGCCGGCAAGACCTGCATACAATGCCACTACAACCTTGTTCATAAAGGTGTAAAGTGGGTTGAGAATAAATGACTTAATTCCGTCTGGCCGCTATCGGGACTCAGCAATCTCCAGATCGCCCGGAGTTGCGATGAATTTCTGAAATATAGGGGATGCCGCGTCGGCCCAGCCGGCCCGGAAGGAATCAAGGATTCTTTCCGGACCGGTGCAAGGCGTTTCGGGGAGGCGTCAGTAAACGTCGTTCTTGGTGTTGTAGACGTTGAACTTGCCCGTCGGCGTGATCAGGCGTTTGTCCTTGATCACATGCTTCAGCTTCCGAGTCTTGTCGTCAACGATAACAATCGCCGACTCTTGGGTCTTGCCGTTCCAGACCGAAAACCAGATTTCGTTACCGGCCTTGTTGTACTCGCCTTGCACGACCCGGCGTACGCCTTCGCTGATGCCGGACCATTCACCGACGGGAATTGTTATAAATCCCTTGTCCAGGTTGTTGATGTCGAATACAGCAACCGAAGAAGCGAGTTCGGCTTCCGGATTTAGGGGCGTATCGACCCACAGGTTCTTGGATTTCGGGTGGGTCTTGACGAACAGCGATCCCCCGCCCTGACCCTCCAGGGAATGGACGACCTTCCAGGCTTGCTTCGGGTGGCCCTTGGGGTCGGTGCCTATCAGAGCAACGCTTTCGTCACCCAAATGACTGGTTGCCCATACCGGGCCGAATTTAGGATGGACGAAATTGGCCCCGCGGCCCGGGTGAGGCGTCGCGCCGACGCCTTCCTTGACCAGTTTGACCAGTTTTCCTTCCTTGGTGTCGATCACGGCAATGGTGTTGCGGGCATTCGCTGCGGTCAGGTAGTAGCGCTTGCTGGAATCCAAGCCGCCATCATGCAGAAAGCGTTCGGCGCCGACGGTAGTCACCTGAAGGTTATTGATATCCTTATAGTTGACCAGCAGAATCTGCCCCGTTTCCTTGACGTTGACGATGAATTCAGGCTTGTAGTGCGAAGCGACGATAGCGGCAACCCGGGGTTCCGGATGGTACTCCTGGCTATCCACCGTGTAACCGCGGGTGGAAACAACCTTCAGCGGTTCCAGCGTGTCACCATTCATGATCACGTATTGGGGGGGCCAGTAGGCGCCGGCGATGGCGTATTTGTCTTCCCAGCCCTTCATTTTTGAAGTTTCGACCGAACGCGCTTCCATGCCGATTTTGACTTCAGCAACGGTTGTCGGCTCTTTCATCCACAAGTCGATCATGTCGATCTTGGCGTCTCGACCGATGGTGAAGATATAACGGCCCGAAGCTGAAATTCTGGAAATATGCACGGCGTAGCCGGTCTTGATGACGATGACGATTTTCTTGCTGTCGCCGTCAATAAGGGCGATTTCGCCTGAATCGCGAAGCGTCACCGAAAACAGGTTGTCTAGGTTAAGCTTGTTCATTTGCTTCTTGGGACGTTTTTCAGGCGGCACCATAACCTTCCAACTGGCCTTCATTTCCTTCATGCCGAATTCGGGCGGCTGGGGCGGTTCGTTGAGCAGGTACTTGGCCATAACTTCGATGTCCTGCTTGCTCAATGTGCCCGACGTTCCCCAGTTGGGCATACCTGCCGGGGATCCAAATGTAATGAAGTCCCTCAGATGTTCAAAGCCGAGTTCCTTGGTGACCTTGGGAGTCAACGGTTTTCCGGTGGCGCCCTTGCGCAGCACGCCGTGACAGCCGGCACAGCGTTCAAAATAAATTTGGCCGGCGCGGTTGAACTCTTCCTTGGTTAGGGTCGGTACGCCGGGTTTCGCGCCCGGTTGATCACCGCCATGGTCTTTCAGGACATCCAGGCTGGGCTGGTATTGTCCGCCAGGGGTGGTTTGGTGTTTTTTAATATCACTTTTTTCAGCCGCGATGCCCGCCACCGGCAACATGGCGGCCATGGCAATGGCGAAAATCCCTGACGCGATCGAAAAGGGGGAAGTTTTCATAATGATGTCTCCGAAAATCGGTTGCTGAAGCAGCGGAATGGCGGGCAATTTTACGCATTAATCCGCCAGAATAGTCAAATCAAATTGTATAAATCGTTAATTCTACCGCTGTATTCTGTCAATATGGGGGTGTGTCCAATTGCCGTACTTGATGAATGTCAATTCATGGCCTTGTGCAACCGATAAAATTAAAACAATATTATTTTTACTGAATTTCTCCGGTTTCCACGGCCGTCGCCGCTGGGGATGGATATAGGAGCGGTGCCGTGGACCATAAGAAACGAATGCACGGGTTCGGTTTTGCGGCTGTTTTTATCGCTCTTTATTTTTTGAGTATGCCGAGTGCATTCAGCGATGACGGCATCAAGATTCGGCCTGTTGTTAAAGATGAAACGCTGATCTCTCCGGAACTTCTTCAAAAACTCCTCCCGGGTGCGGACCGCGTGGCCGCTCAAGAGGGAAAGCCTCCCGCGCGGGCCGTTTACAAAGACGGAAAACTTTACGGTTATATCGTTTCGACACATGTGGTAATGGATTCGACCGGGTTTGCCGGAAATCCTTTCGACATTTTAGTCGGTCTCGGGATGGACGCTCAGATCAAGGGGGCCCATCTTGCAGATCATAACGAACCAATTCTCATTATCGGCGTTGCCGAGAAGAAAATTTACGAATACGTAGATCAATTCCGTGGCGTTGATATTCGCAACAGAGTGATGCCTGGAATTGCGCCTGAAAATGGCACTCCGCGCATTGACGGTGTTAGCGGGGCTTCAATCAGCAGCGTAATCATGAGCGATGCCATTCTAAGATCGTCCCGGCTGGTTGCACGTTCGCGAAAAATTCTCGTTTCCTCAGTAGGCCGGGGAACCCTGGATATCGATAGTTTCAGGAAGTCCGACTGGGCACAGCTCCTTGCGGATGGGGATGTAAAGCGCCTACGGATTCAAAATAAGGACTTGTCAAAGTTTTTCCGGAAACAAGGGGTCACCGTATCCCTTGCGGGCGACGAAGATGCCACATTCATCGACTTGTACGTGACCCTGGCGACTCCCGCGACGATTGGGCGCAACCTGCTCGGGGAAAATTCCTATCAGCGCCTGATGGCGCAAAAAGAGTCTCAAGGGCAGTTAATATTCATTGCCGCGCAAGGTCTCTATTCCTTCAAGGGCACGACCTGGAAGAAGACCGGCCTCTTTGATCGAATTCAGATCATTCAGGGGGAACGAACAATTCGTTTGTTAAAGAATCAATATCTGCGGGTTGATAAAATTAATGCCCCGGGCGCGCCCAATCTGCGCGAAGCCGCGCTGTTCACACTGCCTGCGAACTCTGGTCTGGTGGCGACCGATCCATGGCAATTGGATTTGTTGGTTGAGCGGGAATCGTCATCTGGGGAAAAAGTTTTTGCCGGATTTCAGGCTCAATACGAATTACCTTCCCGATATATCCAAACTCAATCAAGCGACCCTAAATTAAGTGATGACTATGCGTTTATGAAGGATTCCTCCGGCGAAGATGCCTACTGGGTCAGC
>JAOUPW010000180.1 GCA_029879665.1 Rhodospirillales bacterium
CCCCGGATGATGGGCCGCGCCGGGCAGGGCAGGATCGGCGCCTTGTTGCCGTCGATCAGGGCGAACCCGGGTTTCACCTCCAGATTGGCAACCGCGCGTGCCATGGCGGTCAGGGTGGCCTGGAGAATATTATGGCGGTCGATCTCGTCCACATCCGCGATGCCGATGCCAAGGGTGGCATCGCGCTGCAACAGCGCGAACAGGCGTTCCCGCTCGGTGGCTTTCAGTTTCTTGGAATCGTCAAGCCCGGTGCGCAGGTCATCGGACAGGCTGGCGATGTCGAGAATGGCGGCGCCGGCCACCACCGGCCCGGCCCACGGCCCCCGGCCCGCTTCGTCGACGCCGCAGACGATGCCGCCCGCTTCAGTTTCCAGTTCATAATCCGGCATGGGCACAGGCTATCACGGAAACCGGCCATTAGAAAAAGCTCAACTGATCCCCAGGCATGAGCGGCGGCGAGAACTGGGTGGTGTCCAGGTCGAAGTCTTCCGTGCGCTCGGCGTTGAGGCCCAGGTTTTTGCAGGCGATGTGGAATCGCTTGCGGAGGATTTCCGCCATTTCCCCGGTGCCGGTCATGCGGATGCCGAAATCGGCCACGTAAAGCTGCCCGTCCCGGTTCTGTCGCAGGTTGTTCAACACATGTTTAGCCTTGCCCGGAGCATGGGTTTGCAGCCATTCCGTGAACAGGTCCTTCAGTTCACGGGGCAGACGCAGCAGGATGTAGCCGGCGCCGGTCGCTCCGGCATCCTTGGCCGCGCTCAATATTCGTTCCAGTTCGTGATCGTTCAAAAATGGAATCATGGGCGCCGCCAGAACGGACACGGGCACCCCGGCGCCGGATAGCCGGCGGATGGTCCGAAGCCGCTTGGCGGGCGCGGCAGCGCGGGGCTCCAACGTGCGCGCTAGGGCACCGTCGAGCGTGGTCACCGACACGCCGACTCCCGCCAGTCCCTTCGACGCCATGGGCCCGAGAATATCCAGATCGCGTTCCACCAAGGCCGATTTGGTAACGATGGCAACTGGATGATTGTGGGCGGCCAGCACCTCCAATATCTCCCGCGTGATGCCGCGTTCCCGTTCGATGGGCTGGTACGGGTCGGTGTTGGCGCCGAGCATGATCGGGCTCGGCTTGTATGCCGGGTGACGCAGTTCCCGCGCCAACGTTTCCGCCGCGTTGGGCTTGGCGGTGATGCGGGTTTCGAAATCCAGCCCCGGAGATAGCCCGAGATAGGAATGGGACGGCCGCGCGAAGCAATAGACGCAGCCGTGTTCGCACCCCTGGTAGGGATTGATGGATTGCTCGAACGGGATATCCGGCGAGGCGTTGCGGGATATCACGGTCTTGCAGGGATGATCGGTGACATGGGTGCGGAGGGGCGGGAGATCGTCGTCGTCAATATCCCATCCGTCATGAACGGCGAAGCGGCTTTTCGATTCGAAACGGCCGTCCGGGTTGCTGACTGCGCCCCGGCCTTTCCGGGGCGATGGCGGCAGGGCTTGTTCCATGCCGGGAAGAATAGAGATCCAATAAGAACATATCAAGAACAATCATTGAAATTTAATCTCCTGTTCATGCACCAGAAATGGCCAGGAATTCGTAACGACGCTAAAGTTTTGGGGCTATAAGGATGGGAGGTTCGGAGGTTCCATTTATGGAGAATGGTTCCATGAACAAAGGTATTTATATTATCGCCACGGTGGTAATCGGTATCCTCGCGTGGATGAGTTGGATGACCTATACCGGTCAACTTGCGTATTATCTCTGAGCATTGCATACGGAAACAACAGCTCAGGGAGAATCCGGTTTTTGCTCAGCATCGTGATTCCCACCCTGCAGGCGGAAGAAAGCCTTTTGCGCACCCTTTCCGCGCTTGATGGATCGGGAATGGCGTTTGAAACGGTGATCGCCGACGGCGGTTCCGCCGACGGCACGCGGGCCGTTGCTGCAAAGTCCGGCGCCCGGGTAATCGACGCGCCCCGGGGCCGGGGGACGCAACTGGCCGCCGGCGCACGCGCCACCACCGGCGACTGGCTTTTGTTCCTGCATGCCGACACCTTCCTTGCGCCCGGCTGGGCCGAGGCGGTGAAGCGTTTCATGGCCGTGCCGGAAAACGCCCGGCGTGCCGGCTATTTTGAATTCTCCCTGGATGATGCAAGCCGCCCGGCCCGGCGGCTGCAAAGCATGGTCGCCTGGCGCTGCCGCCGGCTGGGGCTGCCCTACGGCGATCAGGGTTTGTTGATCAGCCGGGCCTTCTACCATGAACTCGGCGGCTTCCGGCCGTTGCCCCTGATGGAAGACGTGGACCTGGCGCGCCGCATCGGTCGGCGTCGGCTGGCGCCCCTCGGCGTTGCCGCCGTGACCTCGTCCCGGCGCTACCGCGAGGGGGGGTATGTCCTAAGGCCGCTGCGCAATCTTCTCTGCCTGGGGCTTTATTTCGCAGGTCTGCCGCCGCGTCTGATCGAAAAACTCTACGCATGAGCCGCCGGTCCGCCCATCTGGTGATCTTCGCCAAGGAACCCCGCCTGGGCCGGGTCAAACGGCGGCTGGCGGTGGACGTGGGCCTTGTGCGGGCCTGGGGGTTTTACCGCCGGACCCTGCGCCGGGTCATCGCTCGTCTGGGCAAGGATCGCCGCTGGCGCTGCTGGTTGGCGGTGACGCCGGACCGGGCCGTTTACGCTTCTGGAATTTGGTTCCCGGGAGGCCGCATTTTCGGCCCAAAGCCGAGAGGCCTTGTAATCGGTCAAGGGCCGGGGGATCTGGGCCGGCGCATGGGGGCCGTGTTCAAGTCCCTGCCGCCCGGGCCCGCAGTCATCGTCGGCACCGATATTCCCGGGATCACGGCCGCGCATATCGCCGCCGCCTTCCGGGCGCTGGGCAACCATGACGCGGTGTTCGGCCCGGCGGCGGACGGCGGCTACTGGCTGGTGGGCCTGAAACGCAGCCCCCGGGTCGCGGAAATTTTCGCGGGCGTGCGCTGGAGCACGGAACACGCCCTGGCCGACACCCTCGCCAATCTGCCGCAAGACTTTCGCGTCGCCATGCTGGATACCCTGGAAGACGTGGATGACGGTGGGGCGTTGGCCCGCGCCGTGATGCCATAACTGGCGCCGCTTAAAGCCATAAATCGCCATTCGTTGTTCCGGTTATTGGGAATTCGATGAAAACCTGTGCTCATCTGCGCTCAAAAACGCGATCAAAATGCACGACGTCAAACGGGCTGATGAAAAATCCACCGCCAATGGGCCGGCGGAAGTGGTGGAAAACGAGCGCTAACCCCGTATCGAGCCCGCCGCCGCGCGGAGCAAACTGGAAGAGGCGATCCCCATCCGAGTGGCGGAACGGGGAGGGCTGAATATCCAATAAAAATAATCGGAAATATTTAAGAAGGGGGAGGTCAATGTGACGAAATGGATCGACCGAAAAATAAATAAATCTTGATTTATATCAAGAAATTTATGTAGCACATGTGCTAATACAATTATCAGAATTGGTTTCAGACGCCCGCAACCAGAGAGTGAGGTCCCATACGCCGTCCATCTTTAGAAACATAAAATTGCGATAACATTGCAAGGTGAGCCATGAAATTAATTAGAGGGAACACACTCGCCGCAGTGATTTTAGGGTCGCTATCACTGCTTTCTTTTGTCGTTGGTTTTTCAGCAAACGCCGAGCAGCCGACAATTTCTGGACAGCAAATAAAGGCTGAACAAATTTCCCAAGCACCCCAGGATCAGGTGCTGAAGGGCGACGCGGTGTGCACCGACTGTCATGATAAAAAAGACGATCCCAAAATATTCACCATTGGCAAGACCAAACACGGCACCCGGGCCGACGGGCGCACCCCGACCTGCACCACGTGTCATGGCGAAAGCGATGCCCATGTCAAGAAACCCCGGCGCGCCGGGGTGGACCGCAAATTCGGTAAGGGTGCGCAGACACCGGCGAAGGTGCGCAGCGAAACCTGCCTCGGCTGCCATGCCGGCGCCGAGCGCATGTTCTGGAGCAGCGGCAAACACGAATCGCAGGATGTTTCCTGCGATTCCTGCCATCAGGTGCATAACAACGGCCACGACAAGGTTCGGGAAAAGAAGACTCAGGCCGATGTTTGTACCAGCTGTCACAAGAAGCAACGCATTCAAATGCACAAACCTTCGCGCCATCCGATCGTCGAGGGGAAGGTGACGTGTTCGGATTGCCACAATCCCCACGGATCGGCCGGGGCGACAAATCTGGCCCGCGATACGGTCAACGACACCTGTTACAAATGTCACGCGGAAAAGCGGGGTCCGTTCATCTGGAACCATCAACCGGTCACCGAGAACTGCTCTCTTTGCCACGACCCGCACGGCACTACGAACGCCAACCTGCTAAAACTGCGCTCGCCGTTCCTGTGCCAGCAATGCCACGAACCGAACAGCCACCGGGGTGACGCGCCGATTATGGCCGAAGTGGGCCAATATTCAACGCGGATATTATTCGCGCGCGGCTGTGTGAACTGCCACACCACCATTCACGGAAGCAACAACCCGGCAGATGACACTCACGGCAGGACTCTGCGCCATTAATCCAACGTTGGCGCGAGCGTGTATTGAGAGACTTGAGGGAAAAAAGGGGTAAAAAATGAAAACGCATAAACGTTTTGCGATCCCTGTAGTAATGCTGATCGCCGCCGCCGGGCAACCGACATCCGCCCAAGAGGTGGACACCCAATCGCTGATTTCACCCAACGAACAAAGCGTCGAGTTCGGCGTGATCGGCGCTCTTGGCAGCACCCGCACCACCGGCAAGTTCACCGGCCTGTCCGACTATGACGCCCTTCCCATCGCCAATGGCACCTTCATCAAGCGCGATGAGGCATCCGGGACCTGGTATCGGGTGACGGGCGTCGATCTTGGTCTCGAAGACCGCGGGGTCCGTCTGGATTACGAACGCCAGGGCGACTGGAAGCTGTTTATCGATCTGAACCAGATTCACAGATCCGAACCGGTAAAGATAAACACCGGGTTGTCGGGAATTGACAGCAACACTCAGCTGGTGAACGGGACGGCGATGCGCGAGATCGATCTGGAAACGGATCGTTACAACGGCACCTTCGGCTTGAGCAAGCGGTTCTCGAAAGAGTTCGAGTTTAGAGTTTCCGCCCGGAGCGAATACAAGGAAGGCGGTCGGATTTTCGGCGCCAGCAGGAGATTCCTGGTTGAT
>JAOUPW010000660.1 GCA_029879665.1 Rhodospirillales bacterium
CGCCGCTTTTCAACTGTCCGGCGCCGTGCCATCGGTAGCCTATAACGAAGACCTGTTCTGGGGCGGCGGCCACGTGCTGCAGATCGTCAACACCATCGTGATGCTGAGCGCCTGGTGCCTTCTGGGCGAGGTGGCCCTGGGCCGGCCGTTGGTCAGCCGGAAGGCGCTTAAGGCCGCCTTCGGCCTTTGCCTGATCGCCGCCGTCGCCGCACCAATATTCTACGCATTTTTCACCTTCGAAAGCGGCGATCTGGGCGTTGCGCACTCCCAGCTCAAGTATGTACTCGGACTTCCGGCGCTGATTGTCGTCTTTTCCGCCCTTAAAAACGTCGGGAAGATCTCTTTTCTCAACCAGAGGCGGAGCCCGGCCTTTACCGCCCTGTCCCTGTCCGTAATCCTGTTCGCCATCGGCGGCGTCATGGGCCTTTTCGCCGACGGTGCCGATACCCGCACCCCCGCCCATTATCACGGCGTGCTGGGGGCGGTGAATCTGGCCTTTTTCGGGGTGGTGATGTTTTACATTCTGCCTCTGCTGGGCCGCGGCCTGAAGCCGACGCGTTGGCGTTTCGCGCCCCTATACGTATATGCCGTGGGCCAGCTTTTGCAGAGCCTGGGCCTGTTTATCGCCGAGGCCCCGCGCAAAACCATGGGTGCGGCGCAGGCGTTGGATAGCGCCCTGGCCAAAATAGGCATGCACATGAACAATTCCGGCGGCGCCATCGCGGTCATCGGGGGCATCCTGTTCGTCTGGATCGCGGGACGCGCGCTGCTCGGACGGACTTCGGATTCCCTGGAATAGAGTTGCGCCGCCCCCGTCGGCAATGCGACATAGTAGCCCATGAACGAAACAACCCCACCAAGCGAGCCCGAAACCCGCCAGCCTGATAACGACGGCCCCCGCCTCCGGGTATTGGATTACGCCCTGTTGCTGAAGCCCCGGGTTATGTCCCTGGTGGTGTTCACCGCCTTTGTCGGGCTTTTTCTGGCGCCCGGCGAGAAGGATTGGCTGACGGACATTATTGCTGTGCTGTGCATCGCCGCCGGCGCCGGGGCATCCGGCGCCATCAATATGTGGTATGATCGCGACATCGATATTGTCATGAAGCGCACGGCCAAGCGCCCGATCCCGGCGGGCCGCATGGATCCTCGCTCGGCGCTGATCTTCGGCGTGGTGCTATCGGCGGTTTCCGTTGCCGTCATGGCGCTGATGGTGAACAAGGCGGCGGCCGGGCTGCTGGCCTTCACCGTTTTTTATTACGTCATTATCTATACCGTGTGGCTGAAGCGGCGCACGCCCCAGAACATCGTGATCGGCGGCGCCGCCGGCGCTTTCCCACCGATGATCGGCTATATCGCCGCTACCGGTCACTACGGCCCGGAAGCCGGCATGCTGTTCGCCATCATCTTTTTGTGGACGCCGCCCCATTCCTGGGCATTGGCTCTGTTTTCCAACGCCGATTATGCGCGGGCCGGCGTGCCCATGCTGCCGGTGGTGGCGGGCGAAAAGGCAACCAAGGCGCAAATGGCGTTTTATACGGCGCTGCTGATTCCGGCGACCTTGTCTCCGGTGTATCTGAAGATGTCGGGCGCGATCTACGGTTTGGCCGCGCTGATCCTGGGCATCGGCTTTGTCTGGCACATGATAAAGGTCTGGCGCGACACCGAAGGCACGGCGGCACGGCCTATGTTCTTCTATTCCATCTATTACCTGTTCCTTATTTTCGTCTTCCTGATGGTGGATCGGGCCCTTTTCATCCCCGTGATGCCCGGGTGATCCCCCAGGAGGGTCCGATGTCCGCTTACGGTCAGCTTGAGGAAAAATTCCAGCGCCTGCTGGCGGTGCGCGACGCCGAGGCCATGTTGCACTGGGATCTTTCCGCCATGATGCCGAAAGGCGGCGCCGCGGCCAGGGCCGAACAACTGGCGGCGCTGAAGGCGGTGCAGCATGGCATGATCTCAGCACCGGAATTGCCCGATCTGCTGAGCGAGGCGGAAGGTGACGGCGCGCTCGA
>JAOUPW010000402.1 GCA_029879665.1 Rhodospirillales bacterium
TTCCTGGCAGGCGGCCAACGTTCGTGAAATGCGCCGGTTGTGGGTGCACGCAACGGCACTGGATGAAGCCCTTGTGCTGGCGCTGTCCCGGGCGGGAAGCGCGTGCGAGAACAAATGGCGCGAAGCGCGGCCCAAAGGCGATTTCGCGGCCATCCTGCCGGAATTGAAAACGCTTCTTTCCCTGGTGCGCGAAACCGCCCAGGCCAAGGCTGATGCGCTGGGGGTGTCGCCCTACGACGCGCTACTGGACCAGTACGAGCCGGGGGGCAAAAGCGCCGAAATCGACCCGGTGTTCGCCGACCTGGAGAGCTTCCTGCCCGGGTTTCTGGGCGAGGTTCTGGAACATCAGGCGCAAGAGCCGGCGGTAATTCCGCTGCAAGGACCGTTTTCCATCGCGGCACAGCGGGCGCTGGGCGTGAAAATGATGGCGGCGCTGGGCTTTGATTTTGATTTCGGGCGCCTGGACGTCAGCCTCCATCCCTTCTGCGGCGGCACGCCCGACGACGTGCGCATTACCACGCGGTATGATGAAAGCGATTTCACTTCATCGTTGATGGGGGTGGTGCATGAAACCGGTCACGCCATGTACGAACGGGGTCTGCCGGAAAAATGGCGCCGACAACCGGTGGGCGAAGCCCGGGGTATGAGTATGCACGAATCCCAATCCCTGCTGATTGAAATGCAGGTTTGCCGTTCGAGCGATTTTCTGTCTTTTGCCGCGCCGCACATGCGCGAAGCCTTCAAAGGTTCCGGCCCGGCGTGGGGGGCGGACAACCTGGGGCGCCTGTATACGCGGGTAGAACGCAGTTTCATCCGTGTCGACGCTGACGAAGTCACCTATCCATTACACGTCCTGCTTCGCTATGGCCTGGAAAAAGCGCTGATCAAAGGCGAGATGGAAGCCGATGACATTCCACTCGCCTGGAACGAAGGCATGGAGCGGTTGTTGGGCATCACGCCGCCGTCCGACCGGGAAGGCTGCTTGCAGGATCTTCACTGGTACGACGGCGCCTGGGGCTATTTTCCCACTTACACCCTCGGCGCCATGACCGCGGCGCAACTGTTTGCCGCCGCCAGGAAAGCCGACGCCGCCATCCTGCCCGGCATCGCAAGGGGCGATTTCGCACCGCTGATGGCGTGGCTGCGGACCAACGTCCACGAAAAGGCTTCGTCGAAAACGGGTCGGGAAATTTTAATTGAGGCCACCGGGCAGCCGCTGAATGCTCAAGTGTTCGAAGGGCATTTGCGGGCGCGGTATTTGGCTTAGCGGGATCGGAAAGATGCGATGACGCCCGTTTCTCCGTCTGTGCCCATTGAACCCGATGAGCCGGTAACGCTGGTTGTGCGCCATACCGTCAGGCCGGGGCTTGAGGCGGAATTCGAATCCTGGGCAGCGGGAATTTCAAGCGAAGCCCTGAAATTTCCCGGCCACCTGGGGGTCAATATCATCCGGCCCGCCGCCGGTTCCGACGGCGAATATATTGTCATCTATCGTTTCGACACCTACCGCCATCTGAAGGCCTGGATGGACTCGGGCATCCGGGATTCTTTTCAGAAAAGCCTGACGGAACTGATCGCCGAGGCCTCGCGCTTCGAGGAAATATGCGGTCTTGAATACTGGTTCGAAGCGCCGGGGATCGGCCGTCCCGCGCCAGGGAAACTCAAAATGGTTTTCGTCACCTGGCTTGTCCTGACGCCGCTGGTTCTTTTTGTGCCGCCGGTTCTGGCACCCGTGCTGAAAAAGTCCGGCATTCCGGATATGCTGTCGACGGCGGTCATCGTCGGCATTCTTGTCCTGATCATGACCTATGCCGCCATGCCGTTCGCCGTGCGGATCTTTCGGCGCTGGCTCGACCGGTAAGATTTAATTTCGATGTTATTGAAAAAAGGGAGCGCGTCTTGAGCAAAGCAATACAAATCCGCATGGCAGGATACGGCCCGTCGACCACCGCCTTCAGCAAATCGTTGAAATTCATCGGCGACCGGCTTGAGGCGGAATTGGGCGACGGCGTCGACGTCAAATACGTCTGGAACATCATGGATTTCGGCTATCGCGCCGACGATATTCTATGGTTGGTGGAAAGCGGCGTCTTGACCCTCGGCTATCAGTCGAGCAGTTACTTGACCGACCGGGCGCCTGAGCTGGGGTTCGTCGATTTGCCGTTCTTGTTTGCCAATAATGATCAGGCTCGCGCCGCCATGGATGGCGCGCTGGGGAAGTATCTGGCGCAAAAAATCGAGGAGCGGTTCAATTATCGTATCCTCGGCTGGTTCGAAAACGGTTTTCGGCATATTTCCAACCGGCTGCGCCCGGTGCAGACGCCGGCCGACCTGGCGGGCATGAAAATCCGGGTCCTGCCCAGCGACGTCCAGGCGCGGACCTTCCAATTGCTGGGGGCCGAACCGCTAAAAATGGACCTGACCGAAGCCATCGAGAGAGTTGTGGGCGGTACCGTGGATGCCCAGGAAAATCCGCTCGCCAATACGGTAACCTACGGTGTGCACAAATTTCACCGCTATCATACGCTAAGCAATCATTTCTATATTTCCCGGCCGATCTTTGCCCATCGGGATAGCGTCGAGGGATGGCCCGATGAATTGAAAGACGCCATGAACCGGGCCGTCCGGGATGCGGTTGCTTATCAACGCGGACTCGCCGAACAGGAAGCCGTCGATTCCCGCAAGGCGATCGAAGACGAAGGCTGCGAAATTGTCACCCTGACGGCGGCGGAACACGCCGCCTTCGTTAAGGCGGTCGGGCCGCAACACGACGATGCCCGGGAAACCTTCGGCGCAGAGATGTTCAAGCTGGCGGGTTTATAACGCATCAGGCGCGTCCCCGCTGGGGTTCGAAGGGCAGTGCGGGGAGAATGTTTAGGGGTCAGAGAAACAGCCGAACCAAAAACGGCAGCAGCACGGCGGTGGCCAGCCCGTTGAGGCCCATGGCCAGGCTGGAAAAGGCGCCGGCGACTTCGTTTACCTGCAGGGCGCGCGCCGTGCCGATGCCGTGCGACGCGGTGCCGACGGCGAGGCCCCGCGCCCGCCAGTCCTTGACGCGGATCAGGTTGAGCGTCCAGGTGCCGAGCACGGCGCCGATGATGCCGGTCAAAATCACCAGCACGGCGGTCAGCGACGGAATGCCGCCGGTGGCGTCGGCG
>JAOUPW010000333.1 GCA_029879665.1 Rhodospirillales bacterium
TCTAAACACACAAATGAAGGTGTGCAAGAATTGTTTCCCTTTTCACCTCGAAGCGCGCTAACCCGCCAATACCGCCAGAAGCAGCAGAAACAGAAGCACAAGGATACCCACCATGATACCCATCTGGGGACGCTGGTCGCCCCGGAGCGCGCGCACGGTTTCCGGATGCAGTTTAAGCTCGCCATCGGCCAGGGTGTCGGCGGTCTTTTCCACCTGAGCGATCAGGTGGGGCAGGCGGCGCAGGGTATCGGAAATTTCAGAGGCGGCATCCCGGAGCCGCGCCTCCGGGCCGAGGGTTTCCGTCAGCCAGTCTTCGATCAGCGGCCGGGCGAGGAACCACATATTTGCTTCCGGGCAGAGAATGCGGCCCGTGCCCTCGGCCAGAAGCATTGTTTTTTGCAGCAACAGAAGCTGCGGCTGGGTTTCCATGTCGAACGTTTCAGCGATCTGAAACAGTTGTCCGAGAAGACGGGCAATAGAGATTTCGTTCTGCGGCTTATCCAGGATCGGTTCGGCGATGGAGCGGCTGGCCTGGGTAAAGGCATCGACAGAGCGGTGTTCCGGAACCCAGCCGGCATCAAAATGAATTTCGGCCACGCGGCGGAAGTCGCGCTCGAGAAAGGACATCAGCAATTCACCCAGGTGGCGGCGGTTGGGCCGGTCAAGCCGCCCCATGATGCCGAAATCGACGGCGGCGACGGAACCGTCCTCGCGCACGAACAGGTTCCCCGGATGCAGGTCGCCGTGGAAAAACCCGTCTCGGAAAACCTGGATGAAAAATGCCGCCGCCGCTTTGGTCAGAATTTCGTCCGGCTGGTGCCCTGCGGCGATGATGGCGGCGCGGTCGTCAATGGGAATGCCGCTGACCCGTTCGGTGGTCATAACCCGCCGACCGGTGCGGCCCCAGTCGACGGCGGGGATATAAAAAGAGGGATCGTCGGCGAAGTTGTCGCGCAGCTCGGCCGCCGCCGCCGCCTCGAAGCGCAGATCCATTTCCATTTTCACGGTTTCGGCCAGGGTGCGCACCGATTCAACCGGCTTCAGGCGGCGGTAATCGGGCCGGGCCGCTTCGATCAATTCGGCGACCCATAGGAACAGGCCGAGATCGCGGGCGAAGGCATCCTCGATTGCGGGCCGGAGAATCTTGACCGCCACTTCCTGTCCATCGCTGGTGATTGCGAGATGCACCTGGGCAATGGAGGCGGCGGCGATGGCGTTATCATCAAATTGGGAAAAAAGGGATTCCACCGGACAGCCGAATTCACCGGCAATGATGGCCCGCGCTTCCGCGCCCGAAAACGGCGGCAGCTTGTCCTGAAGATCGGACAGATCGGACGTAATCTCCTCACCCAGCAGGTCGGACCGGGTCGACAGCGCCTGGCCCAGCTTAATAAAACTGGGGCCGGCTTCCTGCAAGGCGGCGGCCAGCCGCTGGCCGGGCCGCCCCGTTTGTTGTCGGCGAGAGGCAAGCCGGGTTCCCCAAACCAGCAACGGCGCCACTTCCAATCTTTCCAGAAAAAAAAGCGCGTCGTGCCGGGCCAGGATTCGGGCGATGCGGATCAGCCGGCTGATATTACGGAGAGAGCGAACCATCATGGCCATGGCCCTAAATCCGCCACGCCGAATGGATGGCGGCGATGCCGCCGGCCAGCAGACGCACCTTGACCTGTTCCAGGCCGGCGGCCTCGATCATGGCGGCAAACGTTTCCGGCGGCGGAAACCGGCGGATGCTTTCCGCCAGATACTGATATGCCTCGCGGTCGCCGGTAACCCAGGCGCCCAGGCGGGGCAGCACCTGAAAGGAATAAGCATCGTAAAGATTCGAAAGAATCGGCAGACAGGTGGGGCTGAATTCCAGGCACATGAAATGCCCGCCCGGGCGCAGCACCCGGCGGGCCTCGGCGAGCGCGCGGTCCATGTGAGTGACGTTGCGGATGCAGAATGCGGTGGTGTAAGCGTCAAAAGAAGCATCTTCAAGAGGAAGAGCCTCGGCGTTGCCTTCAAGCCAGGTGATGCCTTCAAGAATACCCTGGTCAATGGCGCGGTCCCGTCCGACCGCCAGCATCTCTCCGTTGATGTCGCAGACCGTGACATGTCCGCCGCCGTGCTCGAGAAACCTGAAGGCGATATCGCCGGTGCCGCCGCCGACATCGAGCAGCGACATTGCCGGCCTCGGGTCCAGCCAGTTGATCAGGGACCGCTTCCACAGGCGATGGACGCCGCCGCTCATCAGGTCGTTCATCAAGTCGTATTTCGTGGCGACGCTGTCAAAAACGCCGCGGACCAGCGGTTCTTTTTCTTCTTCCCCGACCGTACGGTATCCAAAATGGACCGTGCCGTCCGGCTCCCTGCCGGGGCCCGGATCGGAAGAAAGTGTCTTTTTTCGAGTGCTCATGGCCGGACCATAGCCCAAGCGGCCCGGACAGGCTACTTTGTTGCCATGCCTGAACTGCCAGAAGTAGAAACCGTACGCCGGGGCCTGGAACCGGTTCTCAAAGGGCGGCGGATCGTCAAGGTCACGGCCCGCCGCCGCGATCTGCGCCGTCCGTTGCCCAACGATTTTGCGAGGCGGGTCAAGGGCCGCCGGGTGATCGCCGTCGGCCGCCGCGCCAAGTTCCTGGTCGTAACCCTGGACGGCGGCGAAACGCTGATCGTGCATCTGGGAATGTCGGGACGGATAAAGATCTTTAAGAAAAACCCGCCCGCGCCCGAAGCTCACGACCATGTCCTGTTTGAAACCGACAAAGGGGTCTTCATATACTATTGTGACCCCCGGCGCTTCGGCCTGATGGCGTTGACCCGGAGCGAAGATCTGGACGGACATCCTTTTTTCCGGGGCCTGGGGCCGGAGCCGCTAGAGCGCGGATTCAACGGATCGTCGCTTGCCGTCCGCCTCAAGGGACGCAAGACCTCCATTAAGGCTGCCTTGATGGATCAGAGGGTGGTCGCCGGGCTGGGAAACATATATGTCTCGGAAAGCCTGTTTCGGGCCGGTATTTCCCCCCGGAGGAAAGCCTCGACGGTCCAGGGCGAGCGCGCCGTCAAGCTGGCCCGTGCGATCAAGGAGGTATTGAAGAAGGCGATCCGAGCCGGCGGCTCAACGTTACGCGATCACCGGCTGCCTTCAGGCGAGTTGGGATATTTCCAGCATCAGTTCGCGGTTTACGGTCGGACCGGGGAAAAATGCCCGGGATGTACCTGCGATGTAAGGAAAACCGGCGGCATCCGCCAGATTACCCAGGGCGGGAGATCGACTTTTTATTGTGCGACACGGCAACGGTGATGGTATAGGCATGGGTCATGTCAAACCCGATGGCGCATCCCCAATGATACACCCCCCATTACGCGGTGTAATTCTGGCTGTAATTCTGGCCGTGAACCTGGCCTTGGGACTTGCCGGGGGACTTTCCAGCGGGCAGGCCGCCGCCGCCGAGCTTGCGGCCGAAGCCCCGGCGGTCCCCTTCGTCAGTGGCATGGAAGACTTGCCCCTGATGCCGGGTCTGGAAGAAGTCGCCGCCAGCAGCATCGTCTTCGACACGCCCCAGGGGCGGATCGTCGAGACCTTCGCGACGGGAAACGTGA
>JAOUPW010000181.1 GCA_029879665.1 Rhodospirillales bacterium
TGTTTCTTCCCCTTCACGACGACAATCCCCTGGACCGTATCCGTTTTCAGTACATGACCGTCGGCATTATCGGCGTCTGCGCCGCCGTGTTTTTCTTCCAGATGACCCTGGACCCGCGCACGGAGCAGATTTTTGTTCTCGGTTTCGGTGCTATCCCGGCGGTAATTTTCGGCCATGCTGCCCTGCCCCCGGAACTGGCGGGAGCGCCGGCGCCGGCGACCCTGGTGACCAGCATGTTTCTGCACGGCGGGTTCATGCACTTGCTCGGCAACATGTTGTTTCTTTGGGTGCTGGGCGACAACGTGGAAGACGCCCTGGGTCACAAGCGGTTTGTCATTTTCTATCTGCTGGCGGGCATCGCCGCCGCCATGGCCCACGCCATGAGCGACACGGCTTCGCAAATTCCTATGATCGGAGCGTCAGGGGCGATTTCGGGCGTTATCGGCGCGTATCTGGTGCTGCACCCCAAGACCCGAATCAAGGTGCTGATTTCCTGGTTCATCGTTTGGCTCCCTGCTTATGTAGTGCTGGGGTTCTGGATCGGCTTTCAACTCCTCAGCGCCTCCATGGCCGCCGGCGGCGCGGGTGGCGGTATCGCCTGGTGGGCCCACATCGGCGGCTTTATCGCCGGCGCATTGTTGATATTCCCCATGCGGCAAAAAGACGTCCCCCTGTTCGACCGTGGACGCGGCCGGATGGAATTACGCCTGGGCGCCGCCACGCGACGGAAACAACACCGCCCGGGCGGCAAGGGCGGGCCCTGGGGATAAGCGCTCCTTAATGTTTATTGTCAAAGAGTACCAATCTGCTATGAAAACGCGATCATGAGCGCAACCGCCCCCATCACCCCCGAAATCGTCGCCCAGCACGGCCTTTCCGAGGACGAATACGCCGAGGTCCTTAGCATCATGGGCCGGGAGCCCAACATTACCGAGCTCGGCATCTTCTCGGTTATGTGGTCGGAACATTGTTCCTACAAATCATCGAAGAAATGGCTCAAGACCCTGCCCACCGAAGCGCCGTGGGTGATCTGCGGGCCGGGCGAAAACGCCGGCGTGATCGACATCGGCGACGGACAGGCGGTTATCTTCAAGATGGAAAGCCACAACCATCCCAGCTTCATCGAGCCCTACCAGGGCGCCGCCACCGGCGTCGGCGGCATCATGCGCGACGTCTTCACCATGGGCGCGCGCCCCATCGCCAATCTCAACGCGCTCCGCTTCGGCCATCCCGACCATCCCAAGACCCGGCATTTGGTTTCGGGCGTGGTCGCCGGGATCGGCGGCTACGGCAACTGCATGGGGGTTCCCACCGTCGGCGGCGAATGCGAGTTCCATTCCGCTTACGACGGCAACATCCTGGTCAACGCCATGACCGTGGGACTGGCGGATGCCGATAACATTTTTTATTCCGCCGCCGCCGGCATCGGCAACCCGGTCGTCTACGTCGGCTCCAAGACCGGACGCGACGGCATTCACGGCGCGACCATGGCGTCCACGGAATTTTCCGAGGATTCGGAAGCCAAGCGCCCGACCGTGCAGGTCGGCGATCCGTTTACCGAAAAACTGCTGCTCGAAGCCTGCCTGGAACTGATGGCTACCGACGCCATCGTCGCCATTCAGGACATGGGCGCGGCGGGGCTGACCTCGTCCAGTTTCGAGATGGCGTCGAAGGGCGGCGTCGGCGTCGAGCTGGACCTCGACCGGGTGCCGCAACGGGAAGAAAACATGACGGCCTATGAAATGATGCTGTCGGAAAGCCAGGAACGGATGTTGATGGTTCTCAAACCCGGCCGCGAGGACGAAGCCCGGGCGATCTTCGAAAAATGGGAACTGGATTTCGCCATCATCGGCAAGCTGACCGACAGCGGGCATATGGTGCTACGTCACAAGGGCGGGATCGTCGCCGACCTGCCCATCGATCCGCTGGCGCTGGCCTCGCCCGAATACGACCGTCCCTGGACGGAAACGCCCAAAGCCAAGCCGTCGCCGGCGAGTTCCGGCGCGGACACGCCCCCACTCGAAACGCTGAAAAAACTGCTCGCCAGCCCCAATCTGGCCTCGAAACGCTGGATCTGGGAACAGTACGACCACATGGTCATGGCCGATACGGTGGCGCGCCCCGGTGGCGATGCGGCAGTGGTGCGCGTACACGGCACCCACAAGGCGCTTGCCATGACCAGCGATTGCACGCCGCGCTATTGTTTCGCCGATCCCTTCGAAGGCGGCAAGCAGGCGGTGGCCGAAGCCTGGCGCAACCTGACCGCCACTGGCGCCACGCCCTTGGCCGTCACCGACAACATGAACTTCGGCAATCCGGAAAAACCCGATATCATGGGCCAGTTCGTCGGCTGCGTGAAAGGAATCGGCGAAGCCTGCCGGGAACTCGATTTCCCCGTAGTTTCCGGCAACGTCTCACTCTACAACGAAACCCAGGGGCAAGGCATTCTGCCGACCCCCACCATCGGTGGCGTTGGACTGCTGAAAAACGTCAACCTGCGCGCCTCCCTTTCCTTTGACGCCGAAGGCCGGGATATCGTCATGATCGGCGAAACCCGGGGCCATATTGGTCAATCTCTGTATCTGGAAATGGTTTCTGGTGAACAGGGCTTCGCTCCGCCTCCGGTGGATCTGAAGGCCGAACGCCGGAACGGCGATTTCGTGCGCGGCCTGATCGAATCCGGACGCGTCACCGTCTGCCACGACCTTTCCGACGGCGGGCTTCTGGTCGCCGTCGCCGAAATGGCCATGGCCGGAGGCATCGGCGCCGAAATCACCCCACCCGGCGACGGCCATCTTAACGGCTGGCTGTACGGCGAGGACCAGGGGCGCTATCTCATGGCCACCGACGACGCCGAGGCCATCCTCGCCGAAGCCCGGAAATCCGGGGTGCCTGCGGAAAAAATCGGCATTACGGGGGGTGGGGAGTTGACTGTCACCGGTTCAGGGACCATATCGGTATCGGAATTGCAGACCATCCATGAGGGCTGGCTGCCCGCTTACATGGCGGCCCCGCAACGGGCCGATACAATTGGAGAAGCTTAACGATGGCTATGACCGCCGAAGATATCGAAAGCATGATCAAGGAGGCCATCCCCGGCGCCGCCGTCACCATCGAAGACCTGCGCGGCGATGGAGATCATTATTCCGCCCTGGTGGTTTCTCCCGCCTTCAAGGGTAAGAACCGGGTGCAACAGCATCAGATGGTCTATGCCGCGCTCAAGGGAAAAATGGGCGGAGACCTGCATGCGCTTGCCCTGCAAACCTCCGCGCCGGACGAAGCCTAACGGATATTAGAAAAGGAATTTATGATGAACGACAGCCCCGCCGCCGCCCGCATCCAGCAGGAAATTGACGACAACGCCGTTGTCCTTTTCATGAAGGGATCACCGATGTTCCCGCAATGCGGGTTTTCCGCCGCCGTGGTCGGCGCGCTGACCAACATGCAGGTCAAGTTCAAGGGCATTGATGTTCTGACCGACCCTTCACTCCGCGATGGCATCAAGCAGTTTTCCAACTGGCCAACCATTCCCCAGCTTTACATCAAGGGTGAATTTATTGGCGGCTGCGACATCGTCCGCGAAATGTACGAAAGCGGTGAATTGCAGAAGCTATTCGAATCCAAAGGCGTCGAATTCGCCGCTTAAAAACCTGTTTTCCGCGATACAGAAAACCCGGCCGGAGGCATCTCCCGCCGGGTTTTTTACGACCATACCGGCACAACCTGAAACAGTTTGAACGTTGTTCCCGCCGGAACCGGCAGACTGCGGAGCCAGGGCGGAAGATCCCCGTCGCCCAGGCGGTCGACAAAAGACGGCCTTGCCGTCTTTCCCTTATAAAGCTTCATTTCCGGCGCCGCCGTGCAGATCAAAACAAGGTCCACCTTGCGCCGGGTGACGATATCCCGCGCCGTATCCTCGTCTTCGGCGGTGAACAGATGGACTACGGCCAGGTTGCCTTCGTTGTTGCGGTGATATTGTCCAGCGAGCACCGCATGGGGCGTATAAAATAGAAGCTTCGCACCGAAATCGATAAACCCCGCGATAACCTTCGGCTGATCGCCCAAGCCGGGTCTGGCGTTCAGGGTTGAGGATACGGCTTGTATGTCGCAGCCCCGGGCGATTGGCGCGCCGTGCGCACCTTGGTGTTCCTGCGCCTTGTCCTGAAAACTCATCAGGACGCCCGCGAACCAAAACAGCGGTCCGAACAACAACAAAAGAGCAAACCGTGCCACGCCCCGCCGCCATCCGAGCCAATGTTCCCCCACAAAATGCCAAGGGAGACCGAGCAGCCAGGCCAGGGGAACGATGGCGAACAACTGAGCGAAAGCAAGCATCCGGATGCGGCTGAACCCCATCACCATTGACAGCAGGACAAACCCCGAGATCGCAAGCCACAGGGAAAACCGCCGCCCCCGGCTCCGGGCAAGAGCCCAGACGGTGGCGCATGTCGCCGCCAGCGGGCCCAGCACCCAAACCGGCGTCAGCCAGGGATCAGAGCGAAAAAGAAAGGCGACTGATCGGGTGGCCCCAACCTTGGCGATCCAAAGATCATTGAGCAGATGATCCACTTGGCCGTACGGTCCTGCCCGGCAGTCCGGAAACAGGATGAACAGAAAGGCGGCGGCGGCGATGGCCGCTACCAAAGTCCCGGCGAGACGAGCACCGTACGAAGCCGCATGATCCTTCAGGAAGCGGATAATTCCCCAGAACAGAAAAACCGAGACGGCGCCGCCCACAAAGGCAATGGAAAAAGCATCGCAAGCAACGCTGAACAAGTTGCCTGACGGGTGGGCGACGGGCAGCAAGACAACCGCCGCCACGGCAAAAGCCGCCGCGTACTGGAAAGCCGCTTGGCCTGTACGATCCCCCCGGAGGATCCAGTGCAGGCAGAGCATGGCGTTGAAGGCGGCGATCCAAGGAAGAATTTCCGCCCCTACCCATAAACCCACCGTATGGATAACCCCGGCCAGAACGGCAATCCCCCGATGACCCGGAACTAGGATCATACGCAACAACAAGCCCAGAGAAAGCCCGGCAGTTAATAGTTGCCAATTATGGTGATCGACCCTGCCGGGGAAAAAATTGATCAGCACGGCCAATGAAAGCATGGTGATCAGAACGGCC
>JAOUPW010000182.1 GCA_029879665.1 Rhodospirillales bacterium
AAAATAAGCACCCCTGAGAAATTTAAGTGAATGCTTTTAAGCTTGGGTGATGGTTCCCATCCTCTTCCTGATTGTTTGCACTAATTCGTGTTCCTAGTTCGGTGCCAAGGGGGGCAGCCCTAGGGGGCGTACGGGTGCGAGAAGAATGAGTCTCTAAAGTGCCGTCAGTACTTTCTCAGTAACCCCACCAGGTGGCCTTGCACCTCGACCTGATCGGGGCCGAAAATGCGGGTCTCGAAGGCCTGGTTGGCGGGTTCCAGCGCGATCGAATGGCCTTTGCGGCGGAACCGTTTCAGGGTGACCTCGGCGCCGTCCACCAGGGCCACGACAATGGTGCCGTTTTCCGCCGTATCGGAACGTTTGATCAGGACCGTATCGCCGTCGTGAATGCCGGCTTCGATCATGGAATCGCCGTCCACCTCCAGGGCGTAATGTTCGCCACCGCCGACCATGCTGGCAGGGATGTCGATGAAACTGGAATTGTCGCGCAACGCCTCGATCGGCGTGCCGGCGGCAATGCGGCCGAGCAGGGGAAGCTGGATGGCTTCGCTTTCGCCGGGGTGGGTTTCGGCGCCGGTGATCTTGAAATCTCCCTGGATGACATTGGGGGCAAAGGGAATTGGTGAGTCTTCGGTGGTTTCCATATTGTCGGGTAGGCGCAGCACTTCCAGGGCCCGGGCGCGATGGGGCAGGCGTCGGATGAAGCCGCGTTCTTCCAATCCGGTGATCAAACGGTGAATCCCGGATTTCGATTTGAGGTCCAGGGCATCTTTCATTTCGTCGAAAGACGGGGACACGCCGGTGTCCTTCAGGCGCTGATCGATGAAGACCAGCAGGTCGTATTGTTTCCGGGTCAGCATGGTTCACCCTCGCCACAAAATATAGAACAAAAGCAAAACGTCTTCACATGTTCTAGTTTTGTTTTCTTTTGCCGTCAAGAGGGTTTTGGCGATTTGCCAGTTATTCCAGGGTTTTGGCCCTGAACAAGACCGGGAAACATTCAAAAAGGTGGATTTTAGCGGACTCGAGGCGATCTTCGTCCCGGGGGGCGTCCCGGCGGGGTCAGGAACCGGCCACCGGCACCATGGACCGTTTCGGATCGGCCGCCGGAATGTAGACTTCTTCCAGCCCCAATTCCTTGCGTACCATATTGGCACCACGGACCATGGAAACCATTTTGTAGAAGGCATGCATGCGGCTTGCCGCCTGGCGGCCGAAGCCGCAATCGCTGGACAGGATCAGCCGCTCCGGCTCGATATGTTCCAGCGCGCGGCGGATCAGGTCGGCGACTTCCTCTGGGCGTTCGATCTGCAGGGTGCGGTGAGAGATGACGCCGACGGCGATCTTTTTATCCTTGGAAATCATCGAGCCGTAGTGTTTGAAATCGAGCCCGTTGTTGGACGCGCCCTCAAGGGTGATGACGTCCACATCCAGTTGATCGAGATAGGGCAGCGCCTTTTCATAGGAGGTGCCGGCGGGGAACATTCTTTGCGCTCCGGGCGAGCCCCAGCAGGTATGGCACCAGACTTCCGTTTTGTCGCGCAGGCCGTCGACCTCGCGGTTGAACGCCGCTACGTATTGTTCGGCGGAAATTTCCTGGCCCGGCACCTGCATGGATTGGTGGATCGACGGTTCCTCGATCTGCACCACCGGCGCACCGGCATCGGCAAGCGCGTGATATTCCCTGTTCAACGCTTCGGACAAGGCGAACAACAGTTCGTGCCGGTCTTTATAATGTTGGTTGTTGACCATGTGGCTGATCACCTGCGCCGAGATCGAGCCCACCTTGACCGGCTTTTCGGTCATCGGCGCGATCGCCTTCCATGCCCGGTCCAGTTGCAGGTTGGTGCCGCCGATGGGGCCTTCGACGTTGGGGGTCAGACGGGTTTCGATCACTTCCCAGATGTAATCGCCGGGCCCCTTGTCGGCCATCGCCGCGTAGGGCTGCACGGCAACCCCCGGCTTTCCGATTCCTTCGATGCGTTCGTAGGCGTAGCTGACCCAGCTTCGCCCGGCGACGTCGTCATCAAGCCGGGTGTCGCCATCCACCAGAATGTCGATCCCGGCCTTGTTTTGCGCGGCGACGTGGCAGGCAAGGCAGTCGAAATGCTGCTCGCGATAGGCGCTGTGGGCAAAACCGGTGGAAAGCGGCTCGCCGCGCAGATTTTCCGTGTACCAGCTCGGCCGGGGCAGGGCGCCGGTGGTGGTGGTCGGTAACATCAGATCCTTGGTGGCGACGAACATGGCAGTGGTTCCCCATACTTTATTTTGCTTTGGCCGAAACCGGCCCCCGGTATTTGCCGTGCGATGTTAGGGTATTGGGACACAACATTAAAGCGGCATCAACCCCAAGCACAGCGGGATAAATTCCACCCGCTTGCCCTGATCTTTACCTCGGTTTTTGTGATGAATAAGGATTCTTGTTTTGGATTACGAAGCCGGGCATGTACATTCCGGCGTACAGGATTGAAGGGGGAGGGGAATCGACAATTATGGCCAGGGATCGTCTAATCGAAATCGCCATCGCCAACTGGGGCGGGCGCTTCATCAGCAACGGCGTGCCGTTCGCCGACTTTCAGGAAGTGACCGCCGGGCTGGAACGGTGGGAAGACTGGTGCCGGGCGTGGTCGGATCGCGCCGCCCTGCATGAAAAATACGGTCGCGAGGCGCTGGAAACCGGCCACGGCATCAGCGCCGGCGAACACCTGCAACGCGCGGCCGTCCTCTATCATTTCGGCAAGTACCTGTTCGTCGAGGATATGGAGCAATACCGCGCCGCTCATATGAAATCGGTGGATTGCCACACATTGGCGCTGCCCCATCTTGATCCTCCCGGCGAACGGGTGGAAATCCCCTATGAAGGCAAGATGCTCTATGGCGTCCTGCGCAAGCCTCCCGGCGTGGTAAGGCCGCCGGTGATGATCATGTGCGTCGGACTCGATTCGACGAAAGAGGAAATGGCGACCAACGAAGCGGGATACCTGCGCCGCGGGATCGCCACGTTGTCCTTTGACGGTCCCGGTCAGGGCGAAGGGGAAATCGATTTCGCCATCCGCCCCGATTACGAAGCCGCGGTTTCAGCGGTCGCCGATTTCATCGAAACCCGGAAGGATATCGATCCCGGCCGCATCGGCCTATGGGGGGTCAGCCTTGGCGGTTATTACGCGCCCCGCGCCGCCGCCTTTGAAAAACGGGTCCGCGCCTGTGTCGCCATTTCCGGGCCGTTCTGTTTCGCCGATGCCTGGCCGGATTTCCCGCCCATGTCGAAAAAAGTCTTTCAGCAGCGGGCGCGCTGCGAAACCATGGGCGAAGCGGACGAAGCTGCCGCCCGCCTGACCCTGGAAGGCGTCGCCGGCAACATCACCTGCCCGCTGTTTATCGTGACCGGCGATGACGATCCGGTGATACCGCCGCATTCGACCCAACGGATTGCCGATGAAGCCGGCGGCGAGGTGAAATTCCTGCTCGTCGAACGGGGCGGCCACAACGCCAACAAGCGGCGCTATTGCTATGACGCCCAAACCGCCGACTGGATGGCGGCGCATCTTGGCGCGGTTTAGGCGGCTTGATCCGTAGGCCGGAAGAGAGGCGCGATGCTAAAGCGACAGCAGCCCCATGCGGAGTGGGATGATTTCCACCCGCTCGCCCTGTTTCGCCGCCGGTGCGCCGGGCGCGCGCACGATCAGGCAGTCGGCCTGGGCGAAGCGGGCCATCATGGCGCTGTCCTGGCGGTCAAAGGGCGTCGCCACCGCCTCGCCGCCGTCACCCGATGACAGCACGGCGCGCAGGTAATCCTGCCGTTCGTCGTTTTCGTCCAGGTCACCGCCCAGCACCGCCGTGGTTTTGGTGTTATCCACACGCGGAATTCCGAGCATGACTTCCATGGCGGCCTTCAGAAAAACCAGCGAGCTGACCCCGGCTGAAACCGGATTGCCGGGCATGCCCAGCACCGGAACATCCCAGAGGTGGCCGAAGATCAACGGTTTTCCCGGCCGCATGGCGACCCGGTAAAAAGTCAGGTCCAGCCCTTTTTCGCCCATGACCTTTTGCACCAGATCATAGTCGCCGACCGAGGCGCCGCCGATGGTTACCAGCAGGTCCGCGCCCCGGGCGCCTTCCAGGTGTTGGCGCAGGGATTCCATGGTGTCCCGGGCAATGCCCAGGTTGATGGGAACACCGCCGAAGGCCTTGACGTAAGAGGCGACGGCAACGCTGTTGGAGCTGATGATCTGATCCATGCTCAAGGGTTCGCCGGGCATGACCAACTCGTCGCCGGTGGCGAGAATGGCGACCCGGGGCCGGCGCGTCACCATCAGCCACGGCACGTTCATGGACGCCGCCAGTCCGACTTCCCGCGCGCTGAGCACGGTGCCGGCGTGCAGAAGAACCTCTCCTTCATGGAAGTCCATGCCCGCCGGGCGGACGAACCGGCCCTCGGGAACGCTTTCCTTGATGGTGATGGTGGTTCCGTCGGCGTCGGTGTTTTCCTGCATCACCACGGCATCAGCGCCTTCCGGAACCGGAGCGCCGGTAAAGATGCGCACGGTTTCCCCGGTGCCGAGGGTGCCGGAATAGCCTTTTCCCGCCTGAGATTCGCCGATCCGGGTCAGGCTCACGGGGGCGTTCGCCACGTCCGCGCTTTTGACGGCGTAACCATCCATGGAAGAGACCGACGTCGGCGGCAGGGTCAGGCGCGACGCCACTTCTTCGGCAAGCACCCGGCCCAGGGCTTCGTTCAGGCTCACCTGTTCGGGGGCTAGCCGTTTGACGCCATTGGTAACGTTGGCGAGGGCTTCTTCGACGGATATCATTTGGATTTACTCACATATTCACCGGACTTTCCGCCCGCCTTATGGGTCAGATGGATGGCTTCGATGCGCATGCCCCGGTCCACCGCCTTGCACATGTCGTAAACGGTCAACGCCGCCACCGATACGGCGGTCAGCGCCTCCATCTCCACCCCGGTCCGTCCCTTGAGCCGGCAGGTGGCTGTGATGTCGACGGCATTGCGGTCCGGATCGCAAGCAAGATCGACGGTCACCGACGAAAGCGCCAGGGGGTGGCACAGCGGAATCAGGTCCGGTGTTTTTTTGGCGGCCATGAT
>JAOUPW010000184.1 GCA_029879665.1 Rhodospirillales bacterium
CTTCGAGGGTGAATACGGACATATTTTAGGTTTGGCAATAGACCCGCTAATTACCAGAAACAGGACCTCATGGCAGCTAACCACAAGGACTTAAAATTCGCCAAGTAAAAACATTGAATTTTCATTGGAAAGAGGTGGAAATCCAATTTTTTGGTTTCTATATATTAAACCATCCCTCTAATTATGGGAATATCTAGGAATTGTTGGCTCTATTTAATGACGCTTTTTTTGGAGTGCTATTCGTGCGTTATTTAAATTCGGTAATTGGGGGATTGTTCGCGGCATTGGTGGTTTTATCTGCCGTCGCTTATGAGGATTCTATTCAATTTTCAACATTCCGTTTAGCTAATCGAATTCAGGTTAATGACCACCTGAGTACCATCCGCGTCAAAATTGAAGCAGAGCTTAACTCCCGCTTAAGCCTGGTGTATGGCTTATCCGCATTTGCTAAGAACTTCCCAAACTTCAGTGAAGAACAGTTCCACTCTTTTGCCTCAGAGTTATCAAATAATCATAAGGGCATAAAAAGTCTCCAGTTGGCTCCGGGCGCGGTTGTTACATATATCTACCCCTTAAAGGGCAACGAAGCTGCAATAGGGCATGATCTGCTGGCTGACCCAACTCGACGTGCGGCTGCCGAAAGGGCTATTGCGGAAGGAAAGTTTATCATTGCCGGACCGGTCAACTTGAAACAGGGCGGAGTGGCGTTGATTGGACGGCAACCTATTTATTCTTCGGGACCGAATGAGGCCCCCAGCCCGGAAAATTTCTGGGGTTTTTCAGTTATTCTTATTGATCTTGAGCCATTGCTTAAAGCCGGAGGCGTTATCGACAATTCCAGTGACATGCAATTTGCGTTGCGTGGGAAAAACGGCCTTGGCCCTTCCGGTGCAGTTTTTTACGGCAACCAAGGAGTTTTCGATTTAGATCCTGTGATTCTTGATATTTCCCTTCCCAATGGCTCCTGGCAATTGGCAGGATTGCCAAAAAATGGTTGGGTAACGTCATGGCCGGGTCGGATAAGGCTATGGGTTATTGGCTTAGGTATCGCAATCATTCTTGGTATTTCTATCTATTTCTATATGCGTCGAACTTCTGAGCTAAGGGATAAAGAAGTTGAACGCAAGAAAGGTGAAGCAAAATTAAAATTAAGCGAGGAACGGCTTAAAGACTCTATTGAGAGTGTTTCAGATGGTGTCATTCTCTATGATTCGGATGATCGTTTTGTTCTTTGCAACAGCATGACTCTCAAACACCTCAATGACATATCCGATATTCTCATTCCCGGAACCAAATACGAGGATATTAGTAGAGCCATTATTGAGCAGAATATTGATGTTAATACTGAAAATTTGTCAGTTGATGAAAAATTTCAGAAAACTATAGAATTTCACCGCAACCCATCCGAACCGTACATTCGACATGAGAAAGACGGTCGGTGGATTATGATTAACGAATACAAAACCAAAACTGGCGGGACTTTTCTTGTCCGCACAAATATTACTGAACTTAAACTGGCCCAGGAACAGGCCCAACTAGCAAAGGAAGAGGCCGAGGCCGCCAATCGTACCAAGTCTGAATTTCTGGCCAGCATGAGCCACGAATTGCGCACCCCAATGAATGCCATTCTTGGGTTTGGTCAATTGCTTGAGAATTATCCCGGAGAAACACTCAGTGATAGACAGCACGAATATGTGCAATTAATTCTTCGTTCCGGGGAACATTTGCTTGGACTAATTAATAATGTTCTTGATTTGGCAAGAATCGAAAGTGGAAAAGTTGACTTAACTATTGAACGTTTTTCTCTAAGGCACACTCTTGAAGAACTTGCCCCGATGGTCGAGAGAGCATTAAATGAAAAAAATGTAAAACTAAATACATGTTTTAATAATGGTGAAAACGTCGATGTGTTGGCTGATAGGATGAGAGTGAAACAGATTTTTCTGAATTTATTTTCCAACGCCATTAAATTTAACCGTGTTGGAGGAAAGATAGATATTAAATGCGATATACTTCCTGATGATATGGCTAGGATTTCCATAACCGACACAGGCATAGGCATTCCCGCGGATAAGTATAATCAAGTATTTGAACCTTTTAACCGCTTAGGATTCGATGATTATAATATCAAAGGAACAGGCATCGGGCTTACCATTTCCAAACAACTCACCGAATTAATGTCCGGTAGAATAGGATTTGAAAGCTCCGAAAGTCAGGGAAGCACGTTCTGGGTTGAATTTCCCGTTGCTAAATAGTTGTTCCCTGAATGGAAAAAATTTATCGAAAAACAAACATTGTCTGATTTCTGGTGTCCGTTGCGGGTTATTAGCGGACAATAACACCACCCCCAATCAATATCTGAATTCCGGGGCCAACGCGATCCTACATCACAGGCTAGCGCATCCGCCGGTCATGATGTCCGGCTTCGTACCGTATTGGCAGGGCAACCCGGAACCTGAGACATAGCGCGTCATTGTCTTCATCTGCTCATTATTATTTACCTCTCATATCGCCCTCGAGATTGCCCAAATTATGGGCAGTACCTCGAAAATTTTCTATTATCAATATGTTGATTTCTTCGCAGATGGGAAAATACTGCCCATTTATAATGATCCCAATTAGTGCCATAATCGCGGCGAGTACGTGTAAATGGATACAAAGATTGCCGGGTAAACGGGGAAACCCTCGGGCGGTCAAATGTCTGATTCTTCAGTGATTCTGAGGATTAAAAGGAGAGACCCTGCCATGTTTGCCAATATGATTTTTGTCGCATCGAACCGGACCGCCGCTGTTTTGGCTTCGATGCTGGCGATCTGGGTTCTGTTTCCCGGTGTCCTTGCCGCCCAGCAGACGCCTCCCCTGCCGGCCTGTGAACCGGGCGCCGCCGCCCTGGCGACGCCCTGCCTGGCCATTCTCGGATTTGATGCAGGCATGTCCCCTGGTGACCGGGAAGATGCAGCCCTTGGCGCCGGAGCCATCGTGCGGCACAATTTTTCCATTACCTCGGCAACGGCGGTGCTGGTTCCCAATCAACGGGCGTATGACGCCCTTACCGCCGATTCCCGCATCGCCCGGATAATCCCCGACCGGCCTGTCTTCGCCTTCAAACCAGAAAGATGTTCACCTTGGCCCTCATGCAGGGACAGCGGAGGAACCGCGCCGGTGACCGCTGACGTGGTTCCCGCCGGGGTCGCGCGCATCGGCGCCGATACCGCATCGCATACCGGCATCGGCATCGGCGTCGCCATCGTCGATACGGGCATCGATTATGCCCATGCGGACCTCAATCCCGCAGCCGATTATTTCGACGCCTTTGGCGGCGACGGCAGCGACGACAACGGCCACGGCACCCATGTGGCGGGCATCGTCGCGGCGCTCAAAAACAGCGCCGGCATCGTCGGCGTCGCCCCCGAAGCAACCCTCTATGCGGTCAAGGTCCTCGACAGCAACGGCAGCGGCTACGATTCCGGCATCATCGCCGGCCTCGATTGGGTTAACGGCAGAACCGACATCCAGGTCATCAACATGAGCCTTGGCCGGAGCGGAACCTGCGGCGATGCCGGCTGGACGACGGGCGATACAACCAATGCACCCGATAATCCGTTCCTGCGCGTCGCTATCCAGAAACTGGCCGCCAACGGTATTTCCGTCATCGTCGCCGCCGGCAACGATCCCAACAAGGAAGTCAAGAACATGGTGCCGGCAAGTTGTCCGGAAGCAATCGCGGTCGCCAGCACCACGGCGGAACAGGGGAAAAGCAAGTGCAAACGGATCGCACAGGGGCTGGTCAAGGCCGATACCGCGTCCTTCTTCACCACCGACGGCACCTTCACCGGCGGCATCGGCGTTACCATCTCGGCGCCGGGGGCCACCCGGGAAGACAACACCTGCACCATGCTGCAAACCGTGGGCATTGAATCGTTGGCCCTGGGCGGCGGCACCACGACAATGAGCGGCACCAGCATGGCTGCGCCCCATGTGGCCGGCGTCACGGCGCTGCTCTACGATCAGGACTCTGGGATTTCGCCGGAGTGCGTGCGCACGAAGATCATGGCTTCGGCAAACCGCCGTGGCGTTGCACCGCTCGATTCCCTATCCGGTGCCTATACATTTGATGGGAGTCGGGAAGGCGTGCTGGATGCGCAGGGAGCAATAGACGCGGCTTGTCCTTGATTCCGTAGGATACGTCACAAATAAAAAGGCCCGCCATTCCGGCCGTGCCATTTATCTAACGTGTGGAATTTCTGCTTAGCGCGGGGGTTTCGCACACATTAAACTACGCTTCCTTCGTTTTTTTTCGGTTCGAGGAGGAGGAATACGGTTTTGATGAAATCGTCAGAATAAACTTCATTAAATTCCACCGTCGGAAACCCCGTTTCTTCAGGGCGGGGTGATGTTGATTTAACCAATTCCAGGATCAACATCCTGATATTGAATTTGGCCAATTGATTGACACGCATCATATAATGCATTATATTCGCATTATAAAAAATGCTTTTAAGATGAGGTAAAAATGGACATTATCAAAGACATCAAGCCGTTGACCGAGTTCAAACGGGATACGTCCCGTTTTATGACCCATCTCAAGGAAACAGGCCGCCCATCCATTTTGACGGTCAACGGTAAACCCGAGCTTGTGGTCATGGACGCCGCATCCTGGCAAGAGACCCAGGATCAGATTGAATTTGCCAAAACCGTGTCCGGCATTCGCAAAGGTCTTGAGCAGGCAAAACAGGGTAAGGGCGACGAAGCCGCTTCGTTTTTCGAAACCCTCGGCACTGCCAATAAATGAAAAAATACAAAGTTGTCATCACGCCCTTTGCCGCCGACAACATTCGCGAAGCCTACGAATGGTTTCAAATCGAAAGCCCCCATTATGCCGGGCAATGGTTGGACGGTATTCGTTCAGCGATCCTGGGCCTCGATGCCGTTCCCAAATCTCACGCCCTGGCTCCTGAAAACGAAGCCTTTTCCGAAGAAATCCGCCAACTTATGTTCGGCACCGGCAAACGATGGCGCATTTTTTTCACCGTTGAGAAATCGACGGTTTACGTTCTACACGTCCGTCATGGCAGCCGGAATTATTGGTTTCCCGAAGAATGA
>JAOUPW010000183.1 GCA_029879665.1 Rhodospirillales bacterium
CCGAAGCGTACAGGCCTGAAGCCCCGCCACCGCCGCCCCGGGGCGCCCGCGTCGCCCGCGTCGCCCTCCTTCTGCCGTTGAGCGGCCCGGCATCCACGGTTGGCAGGGCCATGCAGGACGCCGCCCAACTGGCGATGTTTTCCTTCGCCGACGAAAAATTCGAATTGTTGTTTCATGATACCGGCGGCACGCCGGAAGGGGCCCGCGCCGCGGCCCAGATGGCCATCGGTGACGGCGCCGATCTGATTCTGGGACCCCTGCTGGCGCCGTCGGTGCGCGCGGTCGCTGATGCGGCCCGGGCGGCGAACCTACCGGTGATTGCCTTTTCGTCCGACCGCACTGTCGCCGGCGGCGGCATTTACACCATGGGATTTTTCCCCCACGCCGAAGTGAACCGGGTAGTGCGGTTTGCGCGGGCCAGGGGGCTGATAAGATTTGCCGCCCTCGCGCCGGCCAACGACTACGGACGTACAGTGGTCGGCGCCCTGGAAAACGTGGCGGCGGCAGTTGGCGCCGTCGTCGTTCAGGTCAGCTACTATGATCCCCTGGCGACGGACTTTTCGCCGGTGGTTCGTCAGCTTGCCAATTACGGCGGCCGCCGCCAGGCGCTGATCGACCAGAGGGCGGCACTGGAAGCTCGGGACGATGACATCGCCAAGCGGGCGTTGGAACGGCTCCGCGCTCACCAGACCATCGGCGACCTTCCCTTCGATGCCCTGCTGGTGGCCGACGGCGGCAAGCGGCTGCAGGCGGTCGCGGCCCTGCTTCCTTTTTATGATATCGACCCCAAGAAGGTTCAGATGCTGGGTACCGGCCAGTGGGATGAAGCCGGTACCGGCGCCGAACCGGCGCTGGTCGGCGGCTGGTACGCGGCCCCCGCCCCCGAAGACCGCAAAGAATTCGAATCCCAATACACCGCCCTGTTCGGCAAGGCGCCCCACCGGCTGGCAACCCTGGCCTATGACGCGACCGCGCTGGCCGCGGTGCTGGCGCGATCGAAAGACGGCCCGGACATGAGCCACCGGGCGATTACCTCGGCCAACGGATTCGCCGGCCGCGACGGCATTTTCCGGTTTCCGCCCGAAGGCGTCGCCGAGCGGGGGCTGGCGGTGCTGAAGGCCCAGCCTCAGGGCGCCGAAGTCATCAGCAAATCACCGGAAACCTTCGAGCCGGCGATCAACTAAAGCGAATTCCGGGCGGAACGGCGCTTCAGGCCTCACGCGTCGAGAAGGGCGGCGATCACGCCGTCGAGCCGGACCATCCCGGCTTCGGTCGCCCTGAGCCCCCGCTGATCCAGGGTCACGTAGCCTTCTTGTTTTAGGCGGCAAAGGGTCTCAGGATCGAAAGAATCTTCCAGGGCACGTCCATTTTGATATCGAAATAAAATTCGATCCAGCCCGTCCGTCAATCGCATGCCCATGAGAACCCGCTCTTCGAATCTTTCTTTGGCGCTTAAGGAAGTTCGCGTGATCGTACCGTTACCAGATTTTTCCACAGAGGTTAGCCATCGTTCAGGGGAAGGGGTCTGTGTGACAGATTGGGTTATGCCATTAATCGTAATGCGCCCATGTGCTCCGGGGCCGACCCCGATATAGTCCCCGCCCTGCCAGTAGGTCAGGTTGTGGCGGCATTCCTCAAGGGGGCGGGCATGGTTGGAAACTTCGTAAGCGGGCAGGCCCGCCTGGGACAGAAGGTCCCGGGTTTCCCTAAACATTACGTATCCGGAATCATTATCCGCCGGCGAAACCCCCTCCCTGTGGAAGGCGGTGCCGGGTTCGATGGTCAGCTGGTAGAGCGACAGGTGGCCCGCAGCCAGATCCAGGGCCTCCGCCAACTCCCGGCGCCACGCGGCGGCGGATTGTCCGGGACGGGCGTAGATCAGGTCGAAGCTGGTGCGGGAAAAAATATCCCGGGCGGCGGTGAGCGCCGCCCGGGCCTCGGCGGCGGAATGATGACGGCCGAGGAATCGGAGGGCCTCATCCTCCAGGGACTGCACGCCCAAGGATAACCGGTTGACGCCGGCGTCGCGGAAGGCGCGGAACCGGCCGGCTTCGGCGGAGGTGGGGTTAGCTTCCAGGGTAATTTCCAGATCCTCGGCCACCGGCCAGCGAGCGCGGACCCGCCCGATCAGGGCGGCGGCGGTTTCCGGTTCCATCAGGGATGGTGTGCCGCCGCCGAAAAAAATGCTGGTGACCGTTTGCGCAGGGGTGTCGGCGGCGAAGTGGTCCAGTTCGGCCAGCAGCGCCGCCCGCCAGCGGGCATGATCAATGGATTGGGAAACGTGGCTGTTAAAATCGCAATAGGGGCATTTGGATAGGCAGAAGGGCCAGTGGATATAAACGGCAAAACCGGCGACGGAACGGTCTGTCACAGGCTTATCTCCCTGAGAAACAGGCCGCCACAAGTTTCCGAAACGCATCGGCGCGGTGGCTGATGGCATGTTTGCCGGCGGGGTCCATTTCGCCGAAGGTAATCACATGGCCGGCGGGGATAAAAAACGGGTCGTAACCGAAGCCGCGCTCGCCCCGGGGCGGCCAGACCAGCTCGCCGTGGATGCGGCCTTCGAAAGTTTCCACATGCCCGTCGGGCCAGCACAGCGCCAGGGCGCAGGTGAAATTGGCGCGGCGGTTGTCCAGGCCTTTCAGGGCGGCCTCGACCTTTTCCATGGCGGCGGTAAAATTCTTGTCCGGCCCGGCCCAGCGGGCGGAATAGATGCCGGGCTCCCCCCCCAACGCTGAAACCTCCAGCCCGGAATCATCGGCCAGGGCCGGCAGACCCGAGGCCTCCGCCGCCGCGCGGGCCTTGATCAGGGCGTTTTCCAAAAAGGTTTTTCCCGTTTCCTCGGGTTCCGCCAGGTCCAGTTGAGCGGCGGAAACCACGTCGACGCCGAACGGCGCCAGCAGCTCCGCGATCTCGCGGACCTTTCCAGGGTTATGGCTGGCGATCACCAGCCGCCCGCCTTCAAAGCGCCTGGCCATGAATTACGCCCGGCCTATCATTTTTGGCCCAGGGACTCGCGTTGCAGCCGGGCCAAGTCCTTGACGCCTTTTTCCGCCAGGTCGAGAAGTTCATTGAACTGGGTCCGGGAAAAAGGGGTTTCCTCGGCGGTGCCCTGGATTTCGACAATGGCGCCCATGCCGGTCATGACGAAATTGGCATCGGTTTCCGCCGCGCTGTCCTCGTCGTAATCCAGATCGAGAACGGGAACGCCGTTATAAATGCCGCAGGAAACGGCAGCCACCTGATCCAGCAACGGTACCTTGGTCAGCAGGCCCAGGGTGACGGCTTTTTCAAAGGCCTGATGCAGCGCCACGTAGGCCCCGGTAATGGACGCCGTGCGGGTGCCGCCGTCGGCCTGAATGACGTCGCAGTCGAGCGTGATCTGCATTTCGCCCATGGCCTTGAGATCGGTAACGGCGCGCAAGGACCGCCCGATCAGCCGCTGGATTTCCTGAGTTCGGCCCGATTGTTTGCCGCGCGCGGCTTCCCGGGACATGCGTGATCCGGTGGACCGGGGCAGCATGCCGTATTCAGCGGTGACCCAGCCCTTTCCCGAATTGCGCAGCCAGGGGGGAACCCGCTCTTCGATGCTGGCGGTGCACAGCACGTGGGTCCCGCCGAAGCGGATCATGCAGGAGCCTTCCGCGTGGGGGCTGAAGCCCGGTTCCAGGGTAACGGGGCGAAGCGCGTCCGGGGCGCGTCCGGAGGGTCGCATGGGCAAAATCCTTTATCCAAGATCAAACGGCCATCAAATGGAGCCATTTGATGGCAGATAATTTGATCGATTCCATAGAGTTAGAGAAACTCCCCACGCATGTGGGCGGGCAACGCCATGGTAAATTTCGAGCCAAACTAGACCGCCCCGGAGTTGAAGTCAAAGCCAGCCAAAGAGCCGGGCTCCGTTGACCTGGGGGCTTCACCAACCTAAATTCTGGGCGCCCCCGGAAAGGGCACGGAACCGACACCATGATTACCGAACTCAACGAACGCTCGCGGCAGATCTTCCGTAAGATCATCGACGCCTATGTGGAAACCGGCGAACCGGTCGGCTCGCGCACCCTTGCGCGGCGCCTGGAACAGACGCTGTCGCCGGCCACCATCCGCAATGTGATGGCGGACCTGGAGGAACTCGGCCTCCTGTTCGCGCCGCACACCTCGGCCGGCCGGCTGCCGACAGAATTGGGCCTGCGGATGTACGTGGACGGTTTTTTGGAAATTGGCGACCTCACCGACGAAGAGCGGGAAAGCATCGAGGGGCATTGCACCGCCTCGGGCACCAGCCTGGAAGGGCTGCTCGGCGAAGCGACCAGCGCGCTTAGCGGCCTGTCGCGGTGCGCCAGTCTGGTGATGGCGCCGAAAACGGAAAGCCCGCTCCGGCATATCGAATTTGTCAACCTCAGCCCAGGCCGTGCTCTGGTGGTGATGGTCACCGAAAACGGGATTGTCGAAAACCGGATCGTCGAGGTGCCGGCGAACATTACCCCTTCGGCTCTGGTCGAGGCGACCAATTTCCTGAGCGCCCGCCTGGTCGGGCGCACCCTGCGCAACGCCAGGGATGAAATCAACGCCGAACTTTCCGCGCACCGCGCGGAACTGAATGAGCTGACAAAGCGCGTGGTTACCGCCGGACTGGCCACCTGGGCCGGCGGCGAAACCGGCGGGTCGTTGATCATTCGCGGCCAGGCCAACCTGCTGGAAGACATCGGCGCGGCGACCGACCTGGAACAGATACGCCATCTGTTTCAGGCCCTGGAAACCAAGGAAATGATGTCCCGGCTTCTGGTTCTGGCCGAAGGCGGGCATGGTGTGCAGATTTTTATCGGCGCCGATAACCAGTTGTTCAACATGGCGGGATGCTCCATGATCGTCGGGACCTATCATAACCGCAATCAGCAGGTCATCGGCGCCATCGGCGTGATCGGCCCGACCCGGATAAATTATGCCCGCATCATTCCCATGGTGGACTACACCGCAAACCTGATCGGAAAACTGATTGGATGACAAACCGACAATGAACGAAACCAACGACACCCCCCCGAAAGACGAGGAAGAAAACGCCGAAGCCATCGACGGCGAAGAAAAAGGCGCTGCGCCGGAAGGTAA
>JAOUPW010000186.1 GCA_029879665.1 Rhodospirillales bacterium
GCCGGGGGCAACCTCGCGGGTGCCGTCGATGGCGGCCTCGAGAGCCGTTTTCCCCTTGGCCAGATGGGCGGCGATGTTTTCCGCTAGCACGATGGCGTCGTCCATGAGCAGGCCAATGGCGATCAACAGTCCGACCAGGGAGATCATGTCGAAGGAATATCCGGTCGCGGCCATGACGACGATGGTGCCGAGAAACGAGATCGGCAGGCCAATGGCGACCCAGAAGGAAAAACGGAAACTGAAAAAAAGCCAGAGCACGAGGAAGGCGAGCACCAGTCCCTTGACGCCGTTATCCAGGATCATGTTGAGGCGGTCGCGGACGATGGAGGAAATGTTCTGAGTAAGGGCAAATTCAACTCCGGGCGGCGCCATCTTTTTTTGCTCGGCGATGAATTTCTTGACGGCATCGACCACGGTCAGTGTGTCTTCGTCCTTGGTCTTCAGAATGTTGAAAATGGCCGCGCGCTGGCCGTTGAAGATAATCTTGTCTTCATCGAGCTCGAAGCGGTCGGTAATGGCGGCGATATCTCCAAGCCGGACTTCGCCGCCCGTCCCGCCGCCAAGCACCACCAGATCCTGAAGCTCATTGGCGGTTCGCCGTTCATCTGTAAAACGGATCAGGACATCCCGGTTGTCGGTTTCGATGCCGCCGCCGGGCAGGTCGATGCTTTGCCGGGCGACGACATCGGCAATGTCTGCAACGCTAAGTCCGAACTGGCGGAGCGTCAGGGCCGGAATCTCGATCAGGAACTGATGGTCCGAAAATCCCTTGATAGTGACTTCGGAAATTTCTTCCGTTTCCAGCATCCGGTCCTTGAGCTGTTCGGCATAGGCCTTCAGATCGGATACCGACATCGGACCGGATACCGCCACCGAAGCCACGAAATCGGTGCGTCCAAGTTGTTTGATGACCGGCATTTCCATGGTTTTGGGGAAGGTATCAATGGCTTCGACCGAGGTCTTTATGTCATCCAGAAGATGGTCGAAATCGCCGCCTTCGCGCATTTCGATGGTGGCGGTGGCAACGCCTTCGCGGGCCTCGCAGAGGATCTCCTCGATGTTGCTGACCCCTTCAAGGGCGTCTTCGATGCGCCGGCAGATGGCGGATTCCACCTCGAGCGCGCCAGCGCCGGGATAGATGGCGCGGACCTCAATCTTGTCGGGCGGAATATCGGGAAAAGTCTCCCGGTTGACACTGAAAGACGCGCCCAGGCCCACGACGATGATCCCGATCATCAGCAGGTTGGCGGCGGTGGGATGAGAGGCGAAATAGCGGATCATTTGACGGTGCCGTTACCGTTGGAGAAATCCGAAAGCGAATCCGCCGATTCCTGATCATTGACGGGATCAAGCAGCATGCCCTTGATGGCCGGCACCGGATCGGAGACGATGATGGTTTCTCCTGGTCGAAGTCCTTTTTTAATGACCGCAAACCCGGACTGGAAGAATGCAATCTCCAGATCGCGTATTTCCAGTCTCTTATCCCCATTAACCACATAGACCTTGCTGCCATGCAGGGCGGAGCGGGGCACAACGATCTGTCCCGGTTTCGGTTTGCCAATGATCTCGACCTCGACATACATGTTTTTAGCCAACGGCGGTTTTACCCCGGAGGAGGTATGACGATAGGGATCATCGACAGCGACGATGATTCCGACAGTACGGGTCTTTGGGTCGATGGTGTCGCTAACCCGGGAAAAGCGTGCCGGCCAAACCGCTTCCACGCCGCCGCCGCTGAGCCGTACCCGGGCGCTGAGGGACAGCAGGCCGGGCAGGCGGTCCATGATCCCTTCCGCCATCTCCGGGAAGCGGGTTCCTTCCGGGATCAGGTTGATCATCTTGCCGATGGGCACTTGGGCGGATACTTCCGAAACATCAATGCCGTCGGCCTGGATCAAGACCTTGCCGGCAGCGGCGAACTGGGCCAGTTCCACGTTGACGGCGGCAATACGGCTGTCGAAAGGCGCGGTGATAGTGGTTCGCTCAAGGTTGATCCGCGCTGCCTTCAGCTGCGCTTGAAAAAGGGCAAGTTGCGCTTTGAGCACATCCCGTTCAGCAGGGATCAGGTTGAGCGTATTTTTCAGGCTCTGCACTGTCTGGCGGCGATTGAGAACGTTACGTTCTTCCTGATCCACAATGGCCTGTGAGGCGGTCTTGCTTTTCAGGAGTTGGCGTTTGCGGGTAAGATCCTTTTCGCTGAGTGTGAGGACCCGTTCCTCGATTTTCAGCGACACCCGCGTGTTTTCTTCCTTGGCGTTCAATTCGGAAACCTGAGCGTGGATGCCGCTCAGGTTGGCTTCCGTCTGGGCGACGGCCAGTTCGTAATCGGTGGGGTCGATTTTCAGCAATACCTCGCCTTGGCCGAGGATGGCGCCTTTTTTCAGTTGGCGGTGCATCATCACGATCTTACCGCCGACTTCGGCCACCGCCTCCCACACCTTGCCCGGCTGCACGTTGCCGTATCCGAGCGCGCGGGGGATAACCGTTTGTTCGCGGACTACGACAGTGCGGACCCGGGTCACCTTTTCCCGAGCTTCAGACATCTCTGGGCCTGAACGGGACTGGACGATGAAGGCGAGGATCGCGGCGCCGACGATAATGGGCGGCACGATCAGCAGCTTTTTCAGGTTTTCGCGGATGTAATCCTTCATGGCTTCACTTTCATGCCGGGGGGCGCGGGGAGCCCTGCAGAGAGCCCCAAGGAGCCGAGAACGGAAGGAATCACGATCCTGGTGATTTCTTCCAGCCGTTCCGGGGTATAAGAATCCCATCCCATTCGTTTCAACAAGATGACTTGGGCGATAGCGAAAACGACGATCTGCCCCATCACTGCGTGGGCCAGAATAATGCTTTCCTCGTCCTCCGGGGATCGGTTTGTCGCCGCCGCCGCCAACTGGCACGCGGTCTTGTGCATGGGCTCGATGCGGCCCTCGAACAGAATGGGGAAAGCTTCAGACGGATTGGCGTATTCCCGCATCACCAGGGCGGCTCGCCAACGTGCCCGCTGACCCGGGACGAAGGCCTTGAGCAGTCCGGTGACGAATCCGGCGGCAAGACGGGACAATTTCGCCTTATCACCTTTTGCTGCCTGGATACCTTGGCGCAACTCGGCCATGGCGGGACCGACCAGGGGTTCGGTTTCGGCAACCAGGGTTTCCAGGATGGCGCGGTAGAGCTCTTTCTTGCCGCCGAAATGGTAGGTGATGGCGGCCAGGTTGACGCCGGCCTCACGGGCGAGATCGCGGGTGGAGACGGATTCAAAATCATGTTGGCCGAACAGCCGCATACCGGCTTCGATCAACTGCAGGCGGGTCTCTTCGCCTCGGGAGGAGTCAGTCGTGGGTTTTTTTGCCATCTGTCACCATTAGGAATTGGACGCAGCATGGTCATATTAAGTCAATCGTTTGAATTATGCAATAAAATTAATTCAAACGATTGACTTAATATGTGGGTGTCCGGATGCGGTAAATAAAACCATACATGTGTAATTTTTTGATGGATTTACAAAATGCGCGGGTATGTCGGGTCAGGTAAAGATCTTTTAAGTGAAGCGTGGATGCCGCGGTTTTACCCGATTTTGCCGTGGCAGTGCTTGAATTTCTTGCCTGAATTGCATGGACACAGCGCGTTGCGTGAAACCCGGCCCCAAGTGGCGGGGTCGTCGGGGTTGACCTCGGCCGCCGCCTTGCGCATGCGCACCGGCGCTGTCGGAGGCGGCAGGGCGTTGCCGGCAAAGGCCGTTTGCTCGTCCCCCATCTGTAAGGCGGGGTCTTCACGGGATTCAATCATTTCCGGCTGCGGGCGATGGAAGACGCTATCGTCGGGAACTTCAAGCTGTAGTTCGACAAGGGCCATGATCTGGGTGATCCGTTCGCGCAGGGTGTCCAGCATTTCCTCGAACAGGTTAAAAGCTTCGCGCTTGTATTCGTTCAAGGGGTCGCGCTGGCCATAGGCGCGCAGTCCGATGCCTTGTCGCAGATGATCCAACGTCAGCAGGTGATCCTTCCACATCTGGTCCAACACCTGAAGAAGTAGATTCTTTTCAACGTTGCGCATAATCTCGGGGCCGTAATTGGCTGCTTTTTCAGCCATTTTTCGGTCCGCCACCTCGGTCAGGCGTTCGCGGATTTCCCCGTCCGCGATCCCTTCTTCCTTGGCCCAGTCCTCGATCGGCAGGTTGAGGCCGAAAATCCGCCGCACTTCCTCGTGCAGAGCGTGGGTGTCCCACTGTTCGGCGTAAGCTTTTTCCGGGATATACTTGGCGACCAGGTCCTCGATAACCTGATGGCGCATGCCGTACAGGTCCTCGGAAACATCGCTCACCGACATCAGGTCCTTACGCTGCTCATAAATGACCTTTCGCTGATCGTTCATGACGTCGTCGTACTTGAGCAAGTTCTTGCGGATTTCGAAGTTGCGGGCCTCCACTTTCTGCTGCGCCTTTTCCAGGGCCTTGTTGACCCAGGGATGGACAATCGCCTCGCCTTCTTCCAGTCCCAGTTTCTGCAGCATGCCGTCGATTCGTTCGGAGCCGAAGATGCGCATCAGGTCGTCTTCCAGCGAAAGGAAGAACTTGGAACCGCCGGGATCGCCCTGGCGGCCGGATCGTCCGCGTAACTGGTTGTCGATGCGGCGGCTTTCATGGCGTTCGGTGCCGACAATGTAAAGCCCGCCGGCCTCGATCACGATTTTCCTCTTTTCCTCGACATCAGCGCGGATTCGCCGTTCGGCTTCAGCCCGCTCGGCTTCGTTCCCGGTGTCCTTCAGTTCAGCTTCCAGGCGCATGTCGACGTTGCCGCCCAACTGGATATCGGTCCCGCGCCCGGCCATATTGGTGGCGATGGTAACCGCGCCGGGGGCGCCGGCCTGGGAGATAATAAACGCTTCCTGTTCGTGATAGCGGGCGTTGAGCACCTGATGGGCGATCTTGTTCTTCTTCAGGATCGCCGACAGGTGTTCGGATTTATCAATTGAAACGGTGCCAACCAGGACCGGTTGCTTGCGTTTTTGGCAATCCTCGATTAACTCGATGATGGCATCGTCTTTTTCCCTGACCGTGCGGTAGACTTCGTCA
>JAOUPW010000185.1 GCA_029879665.1 Rhodospirillales bacterium
GCTTCCCGGTTTAAGTTTGACGGCCGAAGTGAATTGGCAACCGAAGCCGTGACATACGGTGAAGGCATCGGGTGCGGGTGCGGGTGCGGCATCGGGCGCGGGCACGTTGACGGCGATGGACTCCCCGGCGGGCGCGCAGGCGGTCAGCAAGGCGAGCGCGGCGACGCAAAGAAACCGCCTGAGCTGAATGCACATGTAAATACTTTTCCGCATCATCGAGCCCATCTTTCCTGAGGACGGGTATGGAAGCATCGCCCGCGACGAAGAGTAGAGTCGAAAAACTTTGAAGAAGGATTAATATCTGGAAGCAACACCGTTTACATAGCGGAGACTAAAGCGCCCCCCCTGGTTTGGCCAAAAACTTTTCTTCCAATTCCCGGGTGATGAAGGCGTAGGCTTCGTCAACGCTGTCAGTCCGATAGAACAGGTCCAGGTCTTCGGCTTCGATGGCGCCGAATTTGACCAGCGCGTCGAAGTTGATCACTTCTTCCCAATAAGACGTTCCATAAAGGATGATTGGGATTTTCTTTTTCAACTTGCCGGTCTGCATCAAGGTCATCAGTTCGAAGAATTCATCCAGGGTGCCGAAGCCGCCGGGAAAGGCGATCAGTGCCTTGGCGAGATAAATGAACCAGTATTTGCGCATGAAAAAGTAATTGAACTCGAATTCCAGCTCGCGGGTGATATAGGGATTTCCCTGCTGTTCATGGGGCAGTGCAATATTGAGTCCGATGTTGAGGCCCTTGGCCTCCGATGCACCACGGTTTGCGGCTTCCATGATTCCCGGTCCGCCGCCGGTGCAGACGACGAAGCGGCGCCGGGTTTTTTCCAAGCCCTTCGACCATTCGGTCAGGCGGTGGGCCAGTTCGCGGCAATCTTCATAATAGCGCGACATTGTGAGTTGTTGTTCTGCGGAAGCCACATCCCCGCCGTGGGCGCGCGCGGCTTCAAGAGCATGGGTAGCCACGTCGCGCGGCAAGACTCGGGCGGAGCCGAAGAAGACGATGGTATCGCTGATATCCAGGTCTTCGAAGCGGGCGTCCGGTTCCAGGTATTCGGACAGGATGCGGAGCGTACGGGCATTCCGGCTTTTTAGAAAGCCCCGGTTCAAGTAAGCCTTGGACGGACCTTCGTGGTTGTGGTTGTTGTTATCGTTGTTATTTTTAGTACCGCTGTTTTCGCTCATTGCGCACCTGTCTTTCCTGTCGGATTTCCCTTGCAGTCGACGCCTGCGGTAAGAACGATTTCCTCGCCTGCCTTACACTTCCCATCAAGGGGCAGGTCCGGCGCCGTTTCGCCCAGACCACGGATGATGTGGCCGCTGACCGTCGATAGCCCCCGTGCCATCAGGCAGGGATAACGATCGAGCACGCCTGATATGTCTTTCGCGCCGCGCCAGTCGGCAAAGCGGAATCGGGTGGAGCCGTGCCAGTTTTCAAACCAGAAATCCCCGACCGGCGTTGTTCCGTCCAGACGCGCAGCAAACCGGCCGCCGGTAACGTAATCCCCCAGGTAGAGTGCGAAGGAGGGGCTGGAAGCGGCATAGAAATAGACGCGGGCGCAGCGGGAGAACCGGCTTTCGTCGAACGCGCGGGAATTCTGTCGTTTCTCGCCAAATTCACGCACGGTTTTGGCCGTCGTCGCCCCGCCGGCGACGACCATCACCGCAAGCAGCACCGCCACGCCCCGCGCAAAGGCCCGGGGGTGGCGGGCAATCCTCAACTTGGCGGCCGGCGCAATGCGCATCATCAACACCCAGGCCAGCGGCAGCAACACCCAGGATGGAATCAGGTAATAGGCGGTTGGCTGCTTGGCCACCGCCAGCACATGAAACAGCTGTGCCGCCGCAACCCCCATCAAGGTCCGCCATTCCGGGGCTACCGATTTCCGCATCCGCCAGGTCGCCGCCAGGGAGATAAGGGAAAGTACGAAAGTCACCAGATAGATGGGCCGGCTGAACAGCTTGATAATACTCTGCGGATAACGCGCAGGATCGATCACGGAAGTGTCGCCGCTGCCGTAATCGCCGCTGGAAACCAGAACACTACCGATCCATTCAACGAACATGGTGGCGCCGCCGGCGGCGGGAAGGAAGAAAAACAGGAATGACGCGGCGGAAACCGCGCCGTAAACTCCCACTGGCCGAAGCCTTCCGAGGACAAAAACCGGCAGCAAGAACACCGGCGCCGACGTCAGCTTGACGGCAACACCGAAACCGGCGATGAGGCCGAAGACAACGGCGAAACGGACCGGGTTTTTTTCCAGCGCGCCGGGACGCAAGGCGTACACCGTTGCGATTATCATCAACAACACCGCCAGGATCAGCAACGATTCCGGTTTAACGTTGACGGCGTGCTGCAAGATCATTCTCGATAAAAAAGGCGCCATTTGCAGCATCAGGGCCGGGGTCAGCGTCCTGAATACGGCATGGGCGGCGGCGCCGACGGCGAACAGGACGGCGGCGTTGAGCGCGATCAGAACGTTGCCAATCATGCGCAAATGATGTTCCGGTTCGGCGAGAACGGCGGCGGTGATCTCCTCGGCGTTGGAAGTCAGGTAAAGTACTTTCAACACCAGCGCGCCCAGGACCTGCACCGGGGTGCCGGGATGGGAAATATGTCCGGGCGTGGTGAAATTGATCAGGTTGAGGCTGTCGAACAGATAGAAATAGCCCGGATCGAGCAAATACCACATCCAGAACGGCCCGGCGGCGTCGCGCGCGAGAAAGGCGGCGGCGGCGAAGGCCGCCGGCAGCGGACAGAGCACGACCCAGGGAATTTTGCGCCCTTCCACTCTAAACCCTCAGCCCCGTAAGATCGGGAATGATTTTGGTTCCTTGCGGGAACGGGCTGGCGCGGCCCGGCGCAACCCGTCCGAGAAAGGGAACGCCGGTGGTCATGGCGGCATCGTAATCGGTCATCGCGTCACCGATGAATAAGATGCGTTCGGTCGCGTATCCGTTGTCGAAGAGAATTTGCTCGAGGATCGGTTCCTTGCGTCGGGGCGAACCGTAGATGGCGGAAAAATATCTGCTCATGCCGCGTTGATCCGTGATTCTTCTCAGTTCATCCTCGGGCGTTCCGGAAATGATGTAAAGGGGCAACCGGCGGTGGTGGGTTTCGAGAAATTCCTTCGCCCCGGCAACCCAGGCACAAGCCACCACTTGGCTTTCGACCTCTGTGCTGTAACGCCGGCCCAAAGCCGCCACCTCGTCGTCGCTCAGATCGGCGCCGAGAAAGGCCTTGTGGCAATGGCGGATTTTTTCCAGCCGGGAAATACCTTCTTGAGCGGCGTGGTGGGCGAGTACCCCTGCCACCACCTCAGAGCCGAATTCCCGGTAGAGGGTAACGAAAGCCTGTTTTTTGATGGACGGGGATTCGACCAGAACCCCGTCAAAATCAAAACAGATGGCATCGTATGTACACGGCTCAGAAACCAAAAGATTACCCCGCCGCCTTGCCCGCAGAGCCGGTTTCATTCCAGCGCGCCGCCGCGTCGTCGTCGGAAGCGCGGGCTTCGACCCATTCGCTGCCCGATGCTTTTTCTTCCTTCTTCCAGAACGGCGCCCGGGTCTTGAGCCAGTCGATTAGAAAGTGGCAGGCTTCGAAGGCGGCTTCGCGGTGGGCCGAAGCCGTCGCCACCAGAACGATGCGGTCGCCGGGCTCGAGCCGGCCATGGCGGTGGATGATGAGAGCGTCTTCCAGCGGCCAGCGTTGGCGTGCTTCGGCTTCGATGCCGGTCAGTTCCTTTTCCGTCATTGCCGGGTAGTGTTCCAGGGTCATGGCCGAAATTTGTTGGTCGTCGGCCATGTCGCGGACCAGTCCAACGAAGGCGCAGATCCCGCCGACGGCAGAGTTGCCGTCGCTGAGCCGGGCCAGTTCGGCACCCACGTCGAAATCGTCTTCCTGTACCCTGATCATGGCCGGCCTCCGGTCACCGGCGGGAAGAAGGCGATCTCGTCGCCCGCCTTCACCGCATGGTCCAGCGTCACATGTTCCTGGTTGACGGCGACGCGAACGCTGGCAAGATCGGCGAAGGCCTCGGCAAACCCGCCGCCGCGTTCCCGCTGCCAATCGAGCAAGTCGCGAACGTCGCCCACGGCGGGCGGAAGCTCCACCTCTTCTTCCGACAATCCCGCCTTTTCGCGCAGCCAGGAAAAATAAACCAGTTTCATGTCAGCACCTCACCAAAGGGAAGATAATCCACCATGTCGCCTTCCTCGATCGGGCCCTGGGCTTCCGGCAATTCCACCAAGCCGCCGGCCCAGACCATGGAAGAAAGAATTCCGGAACCGCCGGCGGGATAAAGTTCCGCCACGGCCACCCCATTGTCATTTGTAATGCGGGCGCGATGCCATTCCCGGCGGCCGGTTTTTTTCTTGCACGAAAACCCGGCGCGCACGGAATAGCGCGGCACCGGATTTTCCTTCGCGCCGGACAGCAGCAACACCACCGGACGCGCAATCAGCATGAAGGTAACCATGGCGGCAGCAGGATTGCCGGGCAGGCCGACGAATACCGCCGGGCCGACCTGACCCAGCGCAATGGGGCGGCCCGGCTTGATCGCCAGGCGCCAGAAATGCAGACTACCGTTTCGTTCCACCGCCGCCTTGACGTGATCTTCCTCGCCCAGGCTGACGCCGCCCGACGTAATCAAAAGATCGTGGCTGTCCGCCGCGTTCGCCAGGGCGGCGGCGATGGTTTCTTCGTCGTCGGGCAGGATACTGAGATCGGTGACCGCACAGCCCAGGTTCCTGAGCAGGCCGATAACGCCGAAGCGGTTGGCATCATAGACACATCCTTCGCCAAGTTCGCTGCCGGGATCTCGGATTTCATCGCCGGTGGAAAAAACCGCCGCCTTGAGCCGTTTGTAAACGGTGAGTTCGGTACACCCCAGGGACGCCGCCAGGCCGATTTCCTGCGGCCGCAGACGCGCTCCGGCCTTGAGCACGGCGTCGCCGGCGCGGATGTCTTCGCCCCGCGAGCGAAGGTTGGCGCCCCGCTTGATGCCCGAAAGCAGAACCACCTTGCCCTCTTCTTCGCGGCAGTCTTCTTCCATGAAGATGGTGTCCGGG
>JAOUPW010000187.1 GCA_029879665.1 Rhodospirillales bacterium
TTGCGGTCAAGGATTTTAGAGGCCACCATGGTGCGCAACACCTGTGCCGTGCCGCCGCCGATGGTGAACATGCGCGCATCCCGAGCCATGCGTTCGAGCGGCATGTTGCGGGAATAGCCGCTGGCACCGAACACCTGAAGGGCGTCCGTGGTAACCTTGATTGCCGTTTCAGCGGCAAAGATCTTGGCCCGGGCGGCCTCGGTGATATCGGGAAAGCCGTCCCCGGCACCCGCCGCCGCCTTGTAAATGAGAAGCCGGGCGGCATTGAGCTGAGTGTCCATGTCCACCAGCATCCATTGCAGCCCCTGGAATTCGCAGATGGGCCGGCCGAATTGTTCACGCTCCTGGGAATAGGCGAGCGCCAGTTCGTAAGCCCCCTGGGCAATACCGAGGGCCACCGTAGCTGCCCCCACCCGCTGAGCGTTATAGGCGGTCATCAACCCGGCAAAGCCGCGTTTCAGTCCCTGAGGCGGGACCACCGCCATGTCGGCGGGGATTTCAAGATCCTCAAAAATGATCTCGCATTCCGGAATCCCGCGCAGCCCCATGGTTGGTTCGCGCTTGCCGATGATCAGCCCCTTCGGCGTATCCTGATCCGCATCGCGCACGGCGATAAAACCGCAGATGCCCTGCGCCTCGCCGTCCTCATAGACACGGGCAAAAATCAGGTGCAGACGGGAAACTCCGCCGCCGGTAATCCAGTGCTTGGCCCCATTGAGAACGTAATGGTCGCCCTTTTTATCGGCCCGGGTGGTCATTTCCGAAGCCGCGCTCCCTGCTCCCGGTTCGGTAATGCAGATGGCCGGCTTGTCGCCGCCCAGCACCAACCCGGCGGCGAGTTTTTTCTGCGCTTCCGATCCGTATTCCATGATCGCGCCGATAGCACCCATGTTGGCTTCGACCACGATGCGCGCGGTGACGCCGCAGACTTTGGCCATTTCCTCGATCACCAGCACCGCGTCCAGGTAGCTGAGCCCCAGCCCGCCATAGGCTTCCGGGATGGTCATGCCGAAGAAGCCGGATTCTTTCAACACCTCCACATTGTTCCAGGGGTACTGTTCGGAACGGTCGACTTCGGCGGCGCGGGGGCCAATATCGCGCGCCGCCACCTTTTGCGCCGTTTCCTGCAATTGTTTCTGGGTTTCGGTCAGTTCGAACATTTCAAGCACCCGTCAAATATCTTTTTGGAACCAAAGCCTCCTACTCCTTTACCATCTCACTTGTTTCGCCGCCAGAAAATGACGGCACCAATTTCGCTGGATTTTCTATTGCTCCTGCAGCGCGAAGTCGGTATGGCAACAGGACGATGAGCCCCCTACCCGGCCCCGTTCTTGAACTGCTTACCCGCTCCGGCCTGTTGGGTCCGGGCGAGAGGCCGCCGTCCGAACTGTTCACTGGCGGCGTCAGTTCCGATATCTGGCGGGTCGACCTGGCAAGGGGGCCCGTATGCGTCAAACGCGCCCGCGCCAAGCTGAAGGTAACACAGGAATGGTACGTTCCGGTTCGGCGCAATGCGTCCGAGGTGGACTGGTACGAAACCGTGGCGGGTATCGTTCCCAAAGCCGTCCCCCGGGTCCTCGCCCATGATCCGGCAGCCGGGTTTTTCGTCATGGAATACCTGCCCCCTGCATCCAACCGGTCCTGGAAGGAAGAACTCAGGCAAGGCCATGCCAATCCCGCCTTCGCCGCCAGGGTCGGTGCGGACCTGGCCCGCATCCATTCCGCCACCGGGGCCAATGCCGAAATGGCCGCCCGATTTGCCACCGACGAGGTTTTTCACGCCATCCGGCTGGAACCCTATCTGGCGGCAACGGCTACCGTTCATCCGGATCTTCAGGACCGGCTCATGGAACTTTACCGGATCACGGCGGAAAACCGCCATGCCGTGGTCCATGGCGACGTCAGCCCGAAAAACATCCTGATCGGGCCGGACGGGCCCATCTTCATCGACGCCGAATGCGCGTGGTACGGTGATCCGGCCTTTGACCTTGCTTTCTGCCTCAAGCATTTTTTGTTGAAATGTCTATGGACGCCACCGGCCCGGACGGGATTTCTTGCCTGTTTCGACGCCATGATCGACGCCTATGAACCGGATATCCCGGGACAGAATCCGGCCGCCATCAAAACCCGCATCGCCCATCTGCTGCCCGGGCTGTTTCTCGGACGGGTGGACGGCAAGTCGCCGGTGGAGTATGTGACCAGGGAAGAGGACAAGAACCGGGTCCGACGGTGCGCGCGCCGACTCCTCGTCGATCCCGTGAACACCCCCGCGGAAGTCCGCATGGCCTGGGCCGAGGAACTGGAAACGTGAACGCCACCCTGATCCGCAACGTCAATGGCCGCAAGGTCTGGGATTCCCGCGGTCGGCCAACGGTCGAGGTCGAGGTTTCCCTCGACAGCGGCGTTCGCGGCCGCGCCATCGCTCCTGCTGGGGCCTCCACCGGCAGCGGCGAGGCGGTCGATCTGCGTGACGGCGGAAAGGCGTTCGGCGGTTACGGGGTCGGGCGTGCCATCGCCGCCGTCAACGGCGAGATCGCCGCAGAGCTGAACGGCGCGGACGCTTCCAACCAGCCGGCCTGCGACCGGTTGCTAATCGATCTGGACGGCACTCCCGACAAGGGCCGCCTGGGCGGCAACGCCTTGATCGCGACCTCGATGGCTATCGCCCACGCTGCCGCGGCCGCTGCGGGCCAACCGTTATGGCGATACCTGGGCGGTGATGAAAACGCCATTCTGCCTTTGCCGGAAATTCAGATTTTCGGCGGCGGAGCCCATGCCGGACGCCGCGTCGATATTCAGGACTTCATGGTCATCGCCACCGGTGCAGCGGATTTCGCCCAGGCGCTCGACTGGACGGCGGAGGTCTACCTCGCCGCCGGGGCGCTCATGGAACGGAACGGCCGTCTGGCCGGCGTCGCCGACGAAGGGGGATATTGGCCTGTTTTCGACGGCAACGAACAGGCTTTGGAGTTTCTCGTTCGGGCGATCGAAGACGCCGGCTATACCCCCGGCAAGGACGTATCCATCTCCCTCGATGTCGCGGCTTCCGAATTCGGACGCGGCGGACGCTACCGATTAGCGCGGGATGAACGCGACGTGGACAGTGACGGATTGTGCGAAATGCTCATGGGCTGGTTGGAGCGCTATCCGATCGTTTCCATTGAAGATCCCCTGGCCGAGGACGACCCGGACGGCCTGATCGCCTTTACCCGAACCGCCGGAATGCGGGTGCAGATCATCGGCGACGATTACCTGGTGACGAATGCCGGCCGGGTGGCGGCGGCGGCACGGGACGGCGCCTGCAATGCGGTTCTAGTCAAGCCCAACCAGGCAGGCACCCTGACCGAAACGCGGGCGGCCCTCGACGCCGCCGTGGCCGCAGGCTGGGGCGCCGTGGTTTCCGCCCGCTCCGGCGAGACCGAGGACGTGACCATCGTTCACCTGGCGGTGGGCTGGGGCGCCCGACAACTCAAGGTGGGCTCCTTCGCCCGCTCCGAACGGATGGCGAAATGGAACGAAGCCTTGCGGATCGGCGAGGCATTGTTGAGCCAGGGACGCCTGCCGCCCGCCTCCGCCTTTCCCTGGGGCCAAGTTTAAGTAACCGACGATCGGCCAGCGTTACGGCTTATCCCCTGCCGCCAGCCGGGCTTCAATGTCTTCGATGCAGGGCATCAGGTCGGCGATGGTGTCAATCACGTAATGTGCACCGCATTGCCGCATGCGCGTATAGGCGCGCTCGCGGCGGGCATCCTGTTCCTTTTTGGAAAGCTTCTTCCAATCGGCAAGGTTGAGCCCGACTTCGTTGCCGGAAATCGCCAGGCCGATCGTCCACATGCCGGCGCTGAGCCCTTCCTCGACCCCGGGTACGGTATCGTCCACCTTGACGCAAGCCTCCACCGGGGAAACTTCCAGGTTGATCATGTTCTGCAGGCACATGAAGGGATAGGGACGGCCTTGCGGCACATCGGCGGCGCAAACGGTAGAATCGGGCTTGTAGCCCTGCTTGGCGGCGTCTCTTTTATTGATTTCGGTCATGCCCTTGAGATAACCGGTGGTGGTGCCGATTTTTATCTTTTTCTTGCGAAGCGCCGCCACCACCTGCTTGGTGCCGGGGATCAGCTTGGAATATTTACTTAGGCACGCTTCCTGAAGGGGCACGAAGTTCTTGAACATGCGGTCCACATCCTTGTCGCCCGGCGCCTTCTTGTGCGCCTTGATCCAGCGCTCACGAACGCTGTCCAGCTCGGTGATTTTCCGGATGTGAACTTTCTTGTGGGCCCCCATGGGAGCTCGGGCTTCCTCCATGGTGATGGGAACGCCCTCTTTTTCAAACACGTCCATGAAAACCACCGCCGGCGCCATGCAGCCGAAATCCATGGTCGTGCCGGCCCAGTCCAGAAGCACGGCCCGAACCGGGCCCTGGTAGGTGCGCTGATAGTGAAAATTCATCTAGATTGCTCCTGATAAAAGCTGGAAGAATTAAGTTGGATAGATGCGAAACAGTTCCGGAATGGTCTGAAATTCGGCTTATTTCCCATCTTGGCCCGAAGGATTTCACACTCGGGACGGCTCCGGCAAATTCAAAAAATAGATGGAATCCATGGCTTTTAGCCATGGAGCGCGGTGCCGGAGAAGTTCCGGTTCCCTTTCCGTGGGGATTGCGGCACTATTGACGTAGACGCGCGTTTCCATTCAAGCCATTGATTTAAACAATGCTCTATACACAACTTCGCTCCTTCCATGCCGTCGCCCGCGAAGGCGGGTTTACCGCCGCCGCTAATTCCCTTGGCATCGGCCAGCCGACGGTCACCACCCAGATCAAAACCCTTGAAACCCATTTCGAGGTCGAACTGTTTCATCGTCAGGGACGCGGCATCACCTTGACGGAAACGGGAAAGGAACTGTACCAGCACACCCGGCGTCTGTTTCAATGCGAAACCGATACGCTCGATTTCCTTAGTGCCGGACGCGAACTTAAAACCGGGCACTTGCACGTTGGTGCCGTTGGCCCTTATCACGTGACGGAAATGCTAGCGGCATTCAACAAGCTTTACCCCGGCGTCAAGGT
>JAOUPW010000188.1 GCA_029879665.1 Rhodospirillales bacterium
GTCCGTCCGTCAATTTCAGACGCTCGGCCACCTGGAAGGAAGTCAGCCCTTCGGCAATGGTCAGCCTGCGAACAACGGTCTTGCCGACTTGCAGAAGGCTGACAATTTCGCGGGAACTGATCCGCGTGGGAAAACTATATTCACCGGCGCGAAGGGTTTTGTCGGCCCGCATCAACCGAACACCAAGACGGAAGACCAACGGATCCGCGATCACGCCGGCACGGGCCAGTTCCGCGGCGATTCCTTCAACCCCGCTTCCGTTGGGAATGATAACCGTTGCCGGATTGGCCAGCGGGCCGGGACGGGTGAATTGTGCATGGCCCCATACAAAAACGCCCCCGGCGATAACGCCGAGAGCGAGAAAAAGAAACAATGCTCGGAGCGCAAGGCGCGCCATAGAAACCAAAAACCTAAGCCATCGCCTTGAAAATCAGCGAGGCGTTGGTTCCCCCAAAACCAAAAGAATTGCACAGGGCGGCGCGCACCTTGCGTTCCTTTGCCTGATGGGGAACCAGGTCAATGTCGCAGCCTTCGGACGGATTATCGAGATTGAGTGTAGGCGGAACGACGCCATTGATAATTGACAAAATAGAATAGATCGACTCCACAGACCCCGCCGCGCCCAACAAATGGCCAATCGCCGATTTGGTAGACGACATGGAAAGTTTATAGGCCGCATCCCCGAACAGGCGTTTCACCGCGCCCAGTTCGATCTCGTCTCCCAGAGGCGTGGAAGTTCCATGGGCATTGACGTAATCAATATCTTCCGGATTGAGGCCCGCCCGCTTCAACGCCCCTTTCATACAACGATATGCGCCGTCACCGGTGGGAGAAGGCGCCGTAATATGATAGGCATCCCCGGACATGCCATAGCCCACGACCTCGGCGTAGATTTTTGCGCCGCGTTTCTTGGCGTGCTCCAATTCCTCCAAAACAACGATGCCCGCACCCTCGCCCATGACGAATCCGTCGCGATCCACATCCCAGGGACGCGACCCTTTTTCAGGGGTATCATTGAAATTGGTGGAAAGCGCCTTGGCCTGGGCAAATCCGGCCATGCCGACCCGGCAACAGGCCGCCTCGGTGCCGCCGGCGACCATAACATCGGCATCGTCCAGCATGATCATGCGAGAAGCGTCACCGATGGCGTGCGCCCCCGTTGAACACGCGGTGACGACGGCATGGTTGGGTCCCTTGAAGCCGTATTTGATGGACACCTGGCCGGAGACCAGGTTGATGAGACTGGCGGGAATAAAGAAGGGAGAGAGCTTGCGTACGTTGCCGTTTTCAACCAGAAGGGTGCCCTTGGCGATTTCGGGCAGGCCACCGATGCCGGACCCGATCAGGACCCCGGTGCGGCACTGGGCTTCTTCGTCACCGGGCACCCAGCCGGAATCCTGCACGGCCTGAATAGCCGCCGCCATCCCGTAAATAATAAAAGTGTCCATGCGGCGCTGGATTTTCGAATCCACCCAGTCATCGGCATTAAACAGACCTTCACTGGTCTCACCGACCTGAATCTGACCCGCGATCTTCGCCGGAATGTCAGATACGTCAAAGGACTTGATCGATCCAATTCCAGAATCGCCCTTTATCAGACGGTCCCAGTTGACCTTTGCTCCACAGCCAAGAGGGGTGAGCAACCCGATACCGGTAACAACAACGCGTCTCATGGAATACCGTTATTCGATTGTGAACGGATGATTAAGGCTTAAATCCCAAAAACAGGATTCGCTCGCCACAGTATATGCGCCCTAAATCAGGAAGCCTGGGACTGAATAAAGTCCACAGCGTCCTTGATTGTCAGGATTTTCTCGGCAGCGTCATCGGGAATTTCACAACCGAATTCTTCTTCAAAGGCCATAACCAGTTCGACCGTATCCAGGCTGTCAGCGCCAAGATCGTCGATGAAGCTGGCATTTTCAACTACCTTTGATTCCTCCACGCCAAGATGTTCCACAACGATCTTTTTTACGCGGTCGGCGACGTCACTCATTTCTCATATCCTCGACTGGAAGTTAACTGAACTTATTGACATTGCCACCCCGGGGGCAGAAGACGCCACGACTGGAACGGCGAAAGGCCTCGTTTCCTAACACACTTATTTGCCCTTGACCAGCTGTCAGGAGCAGCCCCGGCAGTCTTCAATTCCAACCCCTAAATCATCGCCATTCCGCCGTTCAAATGCAACGTTTGACCGGTCAGATAGGCAGATTCGTCGCTGGCAAGGTAAACAATCGCCGGCGCCACATCCCCCGGCGTGCCAAGCCGGCCGCTGGGAATGGCGTCGAGCAGACGCTGTTTCTGGTTTTCGCCCAAGGAATCGGTCATCGGAGTTTCGATAAAGCCGGGGGCGACACAATTGACCGTAATTCCCCGACTCGCCACTTCCTGTGCCATGGATTTGGTCATGCCGGTCAGTCCGGCCTTGGCCGCTGCATAATTGGCCTGTCCCGGGTTGCCGGTCGTGCCGACGACCGAGGTGATGCTGATGATCCGCCCCCAGCGGGCCTTCATCATTCCTCTAAGGCACCCCCGGGCCAATTGAAAGGCCGAGGTCAGGTTGACGTCAATCACCTTCTGCCAATCTTCATCCTTCATCCGCATGGCAAGGTTGTCGCGGGTGATTCCCGCATTGTTGACCAGAATACCGATACCGCCCATGGCCTCGTCGGCCTCCTTGATCAGCTTGTCGGCAAACCCGGGTTCGCCCAAGACCGCGGGCACCACATGGACACGATCGCCGAGATCCCCGGCCAGCGCCTCAAGGGCTTCAACGCGCGTTCCCGAGACGGCAACGGTCGCGCCCTGGGCATGAAGGGCCTTGGCGATTTCACTGCCGATTCCACCAGAGGCTCCGGTGACGAGGGCATTCTTTCCTGAAAGATCAAACATTATGGGTTCATTCCTCTCCACATCCCTGGTTGGCTTTTCAGGCCTAAACGGACTTGAGAAATTCCTCGATCTCGCCGGGAGTCCCGACGGCAATCCCGGTAAGGTCGCGGTCAATGCGCCGGGTCAACCCCGTCAACACCTTCCCGGCGCCTATCTCGATAAGAGTGTCGACCCCGTTTTCCTTCATGGCAAGCACACTTTCCCGCCACCGCACCATACCTGTCACCTGTTTGACAAGAAGGCGGCGGATTTCTTCCGCGTCGGACACGGGCCCGGCCTTAACGTTGGAAATCAACGGCACTGCCGGATTATGCATGGAGACTTCTTGCAACGCGCCCGCCATAACCTCAGCGGCAGGCACCATCAGGTCGCAATGGAAGGGCGCGCTGACCGGCAGCAAGACTCCACGTTTGGCGCCGTGGACCTTGGCAATTTCGATGGCGCGCTCGACGGCGGCTTTGGCGCCGCTGACAACAACCTGACCAGGAGCATTATCATTGGCGGCGGCGCAAATCTCCCCTTGGGCGGCTTCTACGGCAACCGCTTCCGCCGCTTCCAGGTCCAGGCCCAGAAGCGCCGCCATCGCCCCTTCTCCAACGGGCACGGCTTTCTGCATGGCCAGCCCCCGGGTCCTCAGAAGGCGCGCCGTATCAGGAAGGCTGAAGGTTCCGGCGGCGGCGAGAGCGGAATATTCCCCGAGAGAATGACCGGCGACGAATGCGCAGTTCTTGGCGACTTCCACTCCACCCTCAACGGCAAGCACCCGAATCACGGCAAGGCTGACGGCCATCAGGGCCGGCTGCGCATTCTCGGTCAGCGTCAGTTCATCCTCGGGGCCATCGGCCATCAGGCGGAACAGAGCCTGGCCAAGGGCGTCATCGATCTCTTCAAAAACCTCGCGGGCGGCAGGGAAAGCCTTGGCTAGCTCTTGCCCCATGCCGACAGCCTGGGATCCCTGACCGGGAAAAATGAAAGCACGTGTCATAACCGACCCATATCCTGTTCTTCTGGCTTGGTATTATCCGGAAAAGGCATGAAGTGATAGCGCCTCTGACGGGCCTGTCAAGCATGCTTGCGTCCCGGAAGTTATCGTGTATAGTCCCGCGCTTCAATCTCTCTGCCAGTCACAAAACCTGGCTATGCCCGGATATCCGAAGCCGATGGTCGGCACGGAGGGGCTGAGAAAATCCGAAGGGAGAAGGCATATGCCTTTTTACGAGAGCGTTTTCATCGCTCGTCAGGACATTTCGGCCGCCCAGGTCGAAGCCCTGGCCGATGAATTTTCCAAGATCATTGATAACAATGGCGGACGCGTCGCCAAGCGCGAGAACTGGGGCATCCGCAGTCTTGCATACAAGATCAAGAAAAACCGCAAGGGACATTATGTCCTTCTGAACCTGGATGCACCGATCGAGGCTGTCCATGAAATGGAACGCCAGATGCGCATTAATGAAGACATCCTGCGTCACCTGACCCTGCGCTTGGATGAGCTCGACGACGAGCCTTCCATTATCATGCAACGCGGTTCAAGCCGCGACGATCGTCCTCGCCGCGACGATTTCAATAGAAACGACGCGCCCGAATCTCAACCAGTTTCCGACGTCCCGGCTGAAGCCAAGCCCCTGGATGCGGCCTCAGAAGGAGATGAAGCATGAGCGCTCCTCACGAAAGATCCGGGAACGACGACGACAATGGCGGTGGCGGACGGCGGCCTTTTTTCCGGCGCCGTAAATCTTGCCCGTTTTCGGGACCGAAAGCCCCCAAGATCGACTACAAGGACGTTCGCACCCTGCAGCGGTATGTCTCGGAACGGGGCAAAATCGTTCCCAGCCGTATTACCTCCGTCTCCGCCAAGAAACAGCGGGAACTGGCCAAGGCGATCAAACGGGCCCGGCACCTGGCTCTGCTGCCGTACGTTATGAATTAAGCTGAGCTGGTGTCCGCCCTTACTTACGAGTAAGGGCCCGGAGTACACGTATGTCTAAGAACACCCTGATAGCCCTGGGATGCGGGGTCATAAGCGCGATTGCCTTTCCGGCCTTCTTTTCCGGTATACCGGGCGGAATTCTGTTTGCGTATTTCGCCCCCCTACCCTTGATGATGGTCGGGCTTGGGCTCGGTCCGGCGGCAGGCGCGGTTGCCGGGGTTAGCGGCATCGTGATTTCCGGG
>JAOUPW010000189.1 GCA_029879665.1 Rhodospirillales bacterium
GTAATAGATAAACAGGGCCGGCCAATCGGAATTGTTACCGAACAGGACATCATCCGCCGCGTCGCATTCAAGGTGTCGGCGGAAACCGCTGTTGAAGCCGTCATGACTTCGCCGGTGATGACAATCCAGAGCGATGATTATCTTTATCATGCCATCGCCCACATGCGCCGGCGCGACTTGCGCCATATGCCGGTGGTGGATGACGCGGGCACGCTTCAGGGAATGCTTAACCTGCATGATGCGCTGGCGGTTGCTTCCGCCCGGATCATGGGGCAGATCGATCGCCTGACCCATGAAGGAACGATCGAAGGCCTAAAGGAAATCAAGGCGGCGCAAATCGTCCTGGCGGAAGAACTCTATCAAGACAGCCTTCCGGCACCGGAAATCCAGGCCCTTCTCACGCATATCAACAACGACATTTATCGCCGGGTTATCGATGCATCTCTGCAGAACATGTTCGATGAAGGCCTTGGCGAAGCGCCGGTGCCGTTTGCTGCGATTGTTTTCGGATCCGGTGGCCGGGGCGAAAATTACCTGTTTCCCGATCAGGACAACGGATTCATTCTTTGCGATTATCCGGACGCGGATCACGACCGCATCGACGGCTTTTTCCGGGAATTGGCCGAACGCATGACCCGCGACCTCAATGCCGTCGGTATGCCGCTGTGCAAGGGAAATTGCATGGCTACCAACCCGCTATGGCGGAAAACGCTGTCGCAATGGATTGAGCAGATTACGCTCTGGGGACAGAAGCGCAATGTTGTCGCCATCCGTCTGGCCGATATCTTTTTCGATTTTCGGCCAATCTGGGGCGATTATCAACTGGCTGCAACGCTGAGGGAAAAGGTGACCGGCATGATCGCGAAGAGCCATTTCTTTCTCAGGGAAATGTACAACGAGACCGAGGATCATAATGTCGCGCTCGGATTTTTCGGGACTTTTCAGACGGAGCGGGAACTAAAAAATCACAAGGGTGAAATCAACCTCAAACATACCGGCACCCTGCCCCTGGTCGAGGCCGTCCGTCTGCTGGCCCTACGCGAAGGTGTCGATCAAACGGCGACCCTGGGGCGGATCGATGCCCTGCACAGCATCGGCGCGCTGGATGACAACGAGCGTGAAGAACTGACCAGCGCATTCGAATTGATAACCGAGTTGCTTCTGATGCAGCAGATTCGGGATTTCAAGGCAGGCCGGGAGGTTGGAAACTACATCGATCCCGGCAGCCTCTCCAAGCGCAAAAAAACGCTGCTCACCCAATCGCTCAAGGCCATCGATTCCTTGCGCAAACGGGTGCGTTCTGAATTCACCGCCGAGATTTTCTGATAAACAGGTTCGTTCGGGATCTGCTCTAAAACTGTTCCTGCTGCTTGCGCACGGCGAACATCTTGTTGGAGGCATCAATGGCCTGGCGCAGGGTTGTAATGCCGCGGACTTCGAGCATGTCGAGCATCCGCAGCAACACCCCGGCGGTGACCAGGGAATCACCCAGTGCCGTGTGCCGCCCTTCGATTTCGACGCCCATCCGCTCAGCAATGGCGTCCAGGGAGTGCTTTGTGGTCTGATCGTGCAGAAAGACGGACAGCAACAGAGTGTCCAGCACGATGTGATCGAAAAAAACTCCGCACGCTTTTTCCTTCAGTTTCAGGAATTTCATGTCGAAGGCAGCATTGTGGGCGACCAGGACGGCGTCGCCGACAAAGGTTTTGAATTCCGGCAGTACCGTGGCGATATTCTTTTCGCCTGACACCATGTCGTCGGTGATGCCGTGAAAGCGGATCGATGCCTTGGGAATTTCGCGGCCCGGATTGACCAGGCTGGTGAACACGTCGCCGCGATCGATGGCGTTGTCGCGGACCCGGACCCCGGCGATGGAAATAATCTCGTCGCCGGCGGACGGTTTCAGGCCGGTGGTTTCCGTGTCGAAAACGACGAAGGTCAGCGACTTGAGATTGCGTCCGCCCAGTTCTTCCAGATGCATGGGCTGGTTCAAAAGGTCCATGTCGTAATATTCCGGCCGTTCCGGCAGGTGGCGGTGGTCGTGCTGGCGGGCCGCCATGATGTGGTCGAGGAAGGCCCAGGCGGGCAGCAGCAAGGCGCCGGCGGCGATCGCCGAAAATGCAGCCGGCCCTCCGGACAGGCGCCAGGCGAGGAGGGCGACGACGATCACGCCGAGAGCCAGGGCGGCAAAGGCAATGGCGATGACGGCGCGCAGCCCGAGGGCGTGATGGCGGGCATCCAGATTCATGGTCCGATCTTAACATATCCGTAGGAACGATGTCGCGTTGCAGGGCCGGGGGCGATCGGGTAAAAAGCGGTTCCTTTTTCCTAATTCTACGCCGTAGCCTCCCGGAGACCCCAATGGCATCCTATCAATACGTTTATGTGATGAAAGACCTGACCAAAACCTATCCGGGCGGGCGTCAGGTGCTGAGCGGGATTACGCTCTCCTTCCTTCCTGGGGCCAAGATCGGGGTCCTGGGCGCCAACGGCGCTGGAAAATCCACCTTGTTGAAGATCATGGCCGGGCTGGACACGGAATTCAGCGGCGAGGCCTGGGCGGCCGAAGGCGTGAAGGTGGGCTATCTGTCCCAGGAGCCGGACCTGGATCCAACCAAGACGGTGGAAGGCAACGTTATCGAGGCATTGGGCGAGACCAAGGCGTTGCTCGATGAATTCAACGAGATCAGTGCCAAATTCGCCGAACCCATGGACGACGACGAAATGAACGACCTGCTCGCAAAACAGGGCGAATTGCAGGAAAAGATCGATGCCTGCAACGGGTGGGAACTGGAACGCACCATCGAGGTCGCCATGGACGCCCTTCGTTGTCCGCCGCCGGACGCCGACGTGACCAAACTATCGGGTGGGGAGCGGCGTCGGGTCGCACTGTGCCGACTGTTGCTGGAACATCCCGACATGCTGATGCTGGACGAACCGACCAACCATCTGGATGCGGAATCGGTGGCTTGGCTGGAACGGTTTCTCGCCGAATACGACGGCACGGTTTTGATCGTTACCCACGACCGCTATTTTCTCGACAACGTCACCGGCTGGATTCTGGAGCTCGACCGGGGCTCGGGCATTCCTTACGAAGGCAACTATTCCTCCTGGCTGGAACAGAAGGAAAAGCGTCTGGCCCAGGAAGAAAAGGAAGAAACCGCCCGCCAGCGCACCCTCAAGCACGAACTGGAATGGATCCGCTCGTCGCCCCGTGCGCGCCAGGCGAAAAGCAAGGCCCGCATCTCATCGTACGAGGATCTTCTCGCCAAGGCCGGCGATAAGAAGGCCGGCTCATCGCAGATCATCATTCCGGCGCCGCCGCGCCTGGGCGACCTGGTTATCGAGGCCGAAAACCTGCAAAAGGGATTTGGCGACCATCTGCTGATCGAGGGCCTGTCGTTCAAGCTGCCGCCGGGCGGCATCGTCGGCGTGATCGGCCCCAACGGCGCCGGCAAAACGACCCTGTTCCGCATGATCACCGGTCAGGAAAAGCCTGACGGCGGCACGTTCCGCCTCGGCGATACGGTGGCGCTGGGCTATGTGGATCAGTCCCGCGATTCCCTCGACGACGGCAAAACAGTATGGCAGGAAATCTCCGGCGGCCTGGACGAGATCGATCTCGGCAAGCGGACCATGCAGAGCCGGGCCTACGTCGCCCAGTTCAATTTCAAGGGCGGGGACCAGCAGAAGAAGGTCGGCCAGTTATCCGGCGGCGAACGCAACCGGGTGCATCTGGCGAAGATGCTGAAATCGGGCGCCAACGTACTGCTGCTGGATGAACCGACCAACGATCTTGATGTGGAGACATTGCGCGCGCTGGAAGACGCCCTGAACGAATTTCCAGGCTGCGCCGTGGTGATCAGCCATGATCGTTGGTTCCTGGACCGCATCGCCACGCATATGATCGCGTTTGAAGGCAACAGTCAGGTGGTCTGGTTCGAAGGCAACTATGCCGATTACGAAGCCGACCGGCACAAACGCCTGGGCACCGACGCCGATCAGCCGCATCGCATCAAGTACAAGCCGCTGAAGCGGGGGTAAGGGGCGTAAGAGGAATCGTTATTTTTCGGCGCTAAGGCGAAGGGTCGCGGTTTTCGCGCGCATGACTTCCAGTAGGCCGGTCACACCGCTGTTCGAGCGGCGGATGGTGGAGGCGAATTCCGAGCGCATGGTGGTGCTCATGGAAGATCCCAGGATAACCACATCGACGATTTGGAACCGTCCATCCTTGCGCCCGATCCGCCAGTCGATGGTGATCGGCTTGGCGTCGCCGGGCCGCGTGAACTTGGAATAGACCGTGAACTTGCCGTCGCCGTGATCGATGGAACGGGTGACGGACAGGGTTTCGTTGGCGTAGGCCTGCAAACGGTCGACGTAGGTGGCAATGATCATGTCCTCGAACAGGCGCAGGTATTCCGCACGCTCGGCACTGCTTGCCTTGGGCCAGTATCGTCCCAGCGCCCACTTGCCGATGGAATCGAGGGCAAAGCGATTTTTCAGAATTCCCCGGAACCTGGCAATGCGTTCGGGCCGCGCAATGGAGGCATCCGACATTATCTTAAAGGAGTCACCGGCGAGGGCCTCGATAAAAGATTCGGCATTACGCTCCGTTGCGGACGCGGTTACAGGCGTCGCCACAAGGACGCCGGACAGCACCAGAGCGAAAAGCCCCAGGCTGAAAAACCTTTGGCCGGAAAACCCTGGGCCGAAAAGTAGAGATATGAAATGCCGGCAATTCAACATGTCACTGGGCCTCGGAAAGCTGTTCGAAGGGTTCGGGTTGAGGAGCGGAGAATTTGCTCGTGACCGGGACGGGGCTTTCTCTGTTATTGATCACATGGACGCGACGTTGGCGGTACAGACTGCGGATGGCGGCGTAAAAATCAAGAGAATATTTTTTCAGGCGGTCTAACCCATTGTAATTGCGGGCCTTAAAATCGACGGCGCGTATCAGGGTCAGGTTAGCCATTGGGCCGGCCATCGAGAAGAACACATCGAAGATGGCGAAAATCCGGGAAAGTAAGGGAAAATGACGGGTCTTTAAGGTTGCTGGCATG
>JAOUPW010000190.1 GCA_029879665.1 Rhodospirillales bacterium
AATCGACGGCGCCGAATTTTCCATGCCGTCGATCGACATGAACATGAAGTTTTACGAAATTGCCAAAAACTACTATCTCCCCGGATGGCACCGGCCCGAGTCTCTGTTCGTCCTGATGGTCAACCTGGAAAAATGGCACGCGCTTTCCGGCACCCGAAAAGCACAGATTGAAACCGTCTGCGGAGACAACATCCTCCATGGAATTGCCGAAAGCGAAGCCGCACAGTTCAAAGCCCTGAAGGAACTGAGCGCCAAGGGCGTCAAAATCCGGAAATTGCCCACGGAAATCCTTGAGGCGTTGAAAAAAGCTTGGCCCGAAGTCGTGAAAAAAGAAGTTGCCGCCGACCCGGATTTCAAAAGGGCCTGGGATTCGCTGAGCAAATTCCGCAAGGAATACGCCATCTGGAAAGAACTCGGCCACCTGTAACAAAACCCTGGGGCGAAGTGTCCGGTCGCCCATAAAATAAGGGCGCTGGAAATACCGGCGCCCTTAAACCCCAAAGCGGGAATTGTATCAGATTTAAGCCGCGTTCTGGGTGTCCGCCGGCAATTCGTTCATCTTGGCGAGAAGATATTCAAGATCATCGGAATCGAATTCAACCCCCAGGTCGCCGTACTGGGTGAGAATGCGCTCGATCATCCGGCGCGAATACCGTTCACGATCATTTTCCCCGCCGTCATAATCCGTTTCCTGGGCAACATCGATGGCCGCGCGTACCGCCGTGAAATGGGATTCCGGCAGCCCGGTCTTATCATAAACCGCCTTCAGGCCCAATCTGCCTGAATCGTGGATGAGTTGACGGACATTGACGACGGAAATCCCCGCAAGCTGAGCCATGGCCGCTTCGTAAAAATCCAGATCCCCCATGCACAGCGCACGCAATACGATCGACGGCGTGAGACGGCCGTTTTTATGAAGCTGTTCGATCAACCGTTCCAGGTCTTCCTGACTGCCTTCGTTGGAAAGGGTGATGGTCGCCCGTTCACGGCTTTGCAGGATAAGGTCGGTCGCCAGGGAATCGGAAAGTTCGTGACGCTTCGCCAGCTCTTCCTTCAGGTGCGCGGAAACCATCGTAACGAGACGTTCGGACACGGTAACGGGAAGGGCCGGGCGATTGACCATCGCCGATTGTATTTTTTCCTTTGTCCCGAACTCATCGACCACCTTTTGCAGGGAACTTTCTGAAATGTCCGCGCCTTTGTTGGAAACCAGTTGGGTAACCGCTTCCTCATTGGCGGAATCAATCAGGGCCGAGGAAACTTCGGTCGAAACCTTTTCCCGTTGCGCGATGGCCACTTGCTTGGCCGCCCCCTGACTTCTGACGATTTCAATCAGATCCGAATCGGACAACACCTCGGAAAACTGCAATACCGGCAAGGCGACCGCATCCACGTCCTTGGCCAGAGATACCGCGATGTCGTGGGGAACGAGAGGATTCTCTTTAAGGTTTTGCGACAAAGCCTCGCGGACGCGAACTTCCGCATCCTTGATCATGAGCCGGAAGATTTCCTCGGCGAGCTTGCGTTCGTTATCACTGAGGGACGCATCTCCGAATTCACTGGCGATCTTGGCGGCCGTTTCGGCCCTGACCTCTCCGGATGAATCGGCCAGCAGCTTCTCGACGTCTTGTTTGGAAAGGGTGCGTTTTTTCATTTTTCAGCGTTTTCCAGAAAAAGGATGCCCGCTAGCCGGGTCGTGGAAATGGAAATATAAGGACCCCGACCAGGAAAGACGATCTTTTTATAAGTATAGCGATGAGAAAACGTCAGTTCTATGGTTAATAATTTAAGAAAACTATTACAATTTTATGAATATTTCCTGGGCTTTCGCCCGGGTTCACTCCACAGGGGGAAAAAGGGGAAATAACCTCTGGAAAGCCATAATTAGGCTTCCTACATCAGATAAGGTAATTAGTAAGGGTTGCAACCTGAATTGGGAATCAATACTGTGCGCCCGGTTGTCTTAATATCTACCTGTTATCAGAAAGAGAGATTGATCTTATGACTAAAGGTTTTTTTATGGCTCTGGGCATGTCCATGGTCTTCGCCCTGACTGCCAGCCCCTCCTTCGCCGGGGATGCTGAAAAAGGCGAGAAGGTGTTTAAGAAGCGTTGCAAGGCCTGCCACGAGGCTGAGGTCGGCAAGAACAAAGTCGGCCCCTTCCTGTCCGGCGTCGTCGGCAGAAAGGCTGGAACCGCGGACGGGTTTAAGCGCTACAAGGGACTGGCGGGCGCCGATTGGACCTGGGACGAGGCGACCCTCATGGAATACCTTGCCGATCCCAGCGCTTTCGCCAAGGCACGCACCGGCAAGGCCACCTCCATGACCTTCAAACTCAAGAAGGAAGATGAGCGGGCCGACGTTATCGCGTACCTGAAAAGCAAATAAGCCTTTTCGGTAATTTGTTTAAAGCGTCCCTTCCCATATGGAAGGGGCGCTTTTTATTGTATGCAGATCAGGCCTGATTGCGCACCACCAGGACGGAACAATCGGCGTGCCGCACGACACGCGCGGCATTGGGACCCAGCAGGTAGTCTTTTGCGTGCGGCCCGTGCGAGGCCATGATGATCAAGTCAGCGTTCATCTTTTTTGCGGCCGACAGAATTTCTTCGTAGATGGATCCGTAGCCGACAAATGTCGAAACCGGAATTCCGTCCGGAATGGATTTCCCGGCCAGGCTATCCAACGCCTTCCTGGTTTCGGCAACCGCCTGATCGGCGAAATCATCGGGGAAGAACGACCGCACCACGTTCATGCCGAAATCCGGCACTACCGTCATCAGGTGCAATTCCGATTTGAACGCCTTGCAATATTCCACTGTCGTCGGCAATGCCTTCGCCCAGGACGATTCCTCGTTGAGGTCCACCGCCAGCAGGATATTCTTGTACATCGCAATCCTCCCTCAGGCCGATTTTGCCCGCCGCCAGCGGGGCAATTGCAACAGCAGAATCCCACCCAGCAACAGCAAGGCAAGGGGGTAGACCCAGGCCCTGTGCGGCCGACCCGTTTGTTCCACGTCAACGGCGGTGACGATATCGCCGAAATCCGCACCGGCCTTTTCGGCAAGTCCGTTCATGCCCAGATCGGCGACGTTATAGGTCCCGCCTTCGGCGGGTTCCAGAGTGATCCCGAAGGGGTTCTGCGCATCCGCGGGCTTGTCCGGCGCCTTCAGGACGAACAGCTTGAAACGATCGCCGTATTTGGTTGACCGGGTAATGTGCAGACGGAGATAGCGTCCCGGCTCGACGCTGACTTCACCGGCGACGAATTTCGATATTTCAGCCGGCGCATATGCCGGATAGATCAAGTTCATGAAATAATCGGGCCGGAACAGGGCAAAGGTGACCACCAGCAGGGCGATAATTTCATACCAGCGGGTTTTGACCAAAAACCAGCCCTGAGTCGCCGAACTGAAACACATCATGGCGAGGAGGCAGACCAGGAAAATCATGATCCCGTACCAAACGTTGGTCACCCCGATCAGCAATATTTCAGGATTGAAGATGAAGATGAAGGGCAGGATCGCGGTGCGGATGTCGTAGGTAAATCCCTGGATGCCGGTGCGGATGGGGTCGGCGCGGGATATGGCGGCGGCGGCAAAGGCCGCCAGACACACCGGCGGGGTATCGTCGGCGAGAATGCCGAAATAGAAGACGAACAAATGCACCGCGATCAACGGCAGCACCAGCCCGGAGGCGCCGCCCAATTCCACCAGCACCGGCGCCAGCAGCGAGGCGACGACCAGATAGTTGGCAGTGGTGGGAAGGCCCATGCCGAGGATCAGGCAAAGGAACGCCGTCAACGGCAAAAGGATGTAGATGTTGCCTCCTGAAATCGCCTCGACCACACCGACCATGGCGTTGTTGAGGCCGGTCGACGACACCGCGCCGACGATGATGCCGGCGGTGGCAACCGCGATCGCAATACCGACCATGTTGCGGGCGCCGGCGATCATGCCGACGTAGATCTCGACCAGGGCCAGCTTGACCGCGGAATTGGCATTGCCGCCATTTTTGAGGGCAAGAAAAACGTGCTGGACGATGATGATCGCCATAAGAAGCATGATGGAATAAAAAACCGCGCTGCCCGCCGTCCACCGTTTGACCATCAGCAGATAGACCAGAACGGCGATGGGAATGAGAAAATGAAGGCCGGACATGAAGGTTTTCTTCAGGTGCGGGATGTCGCTTCTGGGCATGCCCTTGAGGTTCAGTTTCAGGGCTTCAAGATGCGAGATGTAGAACAGCGCCATATAGCTGACCACCGCCGGAATAACCGCCGCTTTAATCACTTCGAAATACGAAATGCCGATCAATTCGGCCATGACGAAAGCCGCCGCCCCCATGATCGGCGGCATGATCTGGCCGTTGGTGGAGGCCGCGACCTCGATGGCGCCGGCCTTGATCGCCGAAAATCCGCTTCTTTTCATCACCGGAATGGTAAAGGTGCCGGTTGTCACCACGTTGGCGATGGAAGAACCCGAAATGGCTCCGGTCAGGCCCGAAGCCAGGATCGCGGCTTTCGCCGGTCCACCCCGGTAACGTCCGACCATGGCAAAGGAAAGATCGAGAAAATACTTGCCGGCGCCGGCCTTATCCAGCAACGCGCCGAAGAGGACAAACAGGAAAACGAAACTGACGGAAACATCAATGGGAATGCCGAAAATGGCCTCGCCGGTCAGCCAGTGATAACCGATCAACCGCTCAAGCGAGACCCCCTTGTGGGCGACGATGTCCGGCATGGACTGGCCGAAAATAGAATAGATCAGAAACACCAACGCCACGATCACCAGCGGCAGGCCGATGGACCGCCGGGTCGCCTCCAGCAACAACACAATTCCGATGCCGCCGAGGATGGCCTCGAAGGGGACCATGACGCCGCCGATGGCCACTTCCAAAAGCACACCATCGCGCTCGGTCATGCCCGCATATCCAACAAACAGATAAAGCGCGGCGCCGCATCCGAGCAAGGCAAGAACGATGTCATATTTGGGAATGCGGTCGGACGCAAACCGACGCGCCACCGGAAACATGAGGAAACAAAGAAGAAAACCAAATGC
>JAOUPW010000002.1 GCA_029879665.1 Rhodospirillales bacterium
TTCCGGTTCTCCGGCCACGTGCCGGATCGCAGGGGCCGGCATCTCCACCGGTCCGGTTTCAGTATCGACCCGCACCCGGCGCAATACCGGGTGGGACGACAGGCCGGAAACGTCATTCACAAATCCATAGGCGATGCCCGCCCGGTTCAGCTTTTCGGCCAACTCCTTGGCCGGCCATTTCTGGAAGGCCTTGTTGACTTCGCCTTCCAGGGTCTCCCGGTTTTCAACCCGGGAAACGCCGTCACGGTAGGGGCCTTCTGTTGCCCATTCGGGATGACCCAGAATTTGCTCGGTGAAGCGCGCCCATTCCCGTTCGTTCTGGATGGAAATCACGATCAGCACGCCGTCCTGGGCGGCAAAGGCGGCATAGGGCGCGATCGAGGGATGGCGCAGGCCGTGACGCTGGGGAATAACGCCGCCGTAATCATAATAGAGCAGTGGAATAGTCATCCAGTCGGCCATGCCGTCGAACAGGGAAACGCTAACGCCGTCGCCCCGGCCGGTTTTTTCCCGGCCCAATAGGGCTTCGAGGATGGCGGCATGGGCGAACATGCCGGCGCCGATGTCGCACACGGACACCCCGGCGCGGGCCGGCGCTTCCGGTCCGCCGGTGACCGAGGTCAGCCCGCTTTCCGCCTGCACCAGCAGGTCATAGGCTTTCATGTCCCGGTATTCATTATCCTCGCCGTAGCCGCTGATGTCGCAGGTAATCAGCCGGGGGTAACGCGCGCGCAGATCATCGGAACCGAAGCCGGCGCGGGCCGCCGCCCCTGGCGCGAGATTTTGGATGAACACATCGGCATTGGAAATCATGCGTTCGAGAATGGCTTTGTCGCCATCCACCTTGATGTCGATGATCACCGATTCCTTGCCACGGTTGAGCCAGACGAAATGGGCGCTTTCCCCGTGGACGTTGAATTCGTATTTGCGCGCGAAATCGCCGCCGGGACGTTCGACCTTGATCACCCGGGCACCGGCATCGGCCAGCCGCGACGAACAGAACGGCGCCGCCACCGCCTGTTCCAGAGATACGACAAGGAGTCCTTCGAGAGGCAGGGTCATGGCTGAATTATCTCCATCGGACGATCATACATATACCGGACAGCCCGCTCCTCTCCAAAGGACGCTGCACCGGACGTGATCTGCAGATTGGATCATAATCGATTGCTTTTCCATATTTTCAAGAACAATTAATTCCGTGCACGGGATATTTTGCGCGAATAAACATAAAACTTTTCAGATATTCATACCGCTATAAAACCGGCCAATGAATTTACGAAATAAACATCCAGCACCGGCGCTTGATGATCCCGACACCCACAGCCGCCCTTGACGGAAAGCCGATGGACTATGGTTATTAGCTTTGTTCCCAATCGTCCTGAAAAATGTCGATGGCGTCGGCTGCCGCTTCCGGGTCGTCGACCCGGGCAATGTTGAATATGCCGTCTCCTTGGTTGACGTTGGGCAGGTTGTTGCGGCCAATTACGATGCCATTGGCCGGGCATTCAATCGGGAATTCACTGTCGCCGAACGGACTCGCAATTGTACCGAGCAAACTGCCTGTGAAAACCCTGGCGCCAAGCTTTACCCGGGCGCGAAAGATGCCGCCCTCGGGGGCTCTTACCCAAACGCTGCTTCGCGAAATAACCGGGTCGGTGGGAACTTCGTCGCGGCGACGTTGTCGGACCATGCCCAATTCGCCCATCACCCGGATGATTCCCTTGACCCCGGCCCGAATCGAGACTTCATCGAAACGCAAAGCTTCGCCGGCTTCAAAGACGAGAAAAGGAATGCCGACGTTAATCGCCGCCTTGCGCAACGAGCCGTCACGTAGCGCGGCATTGAGCACGACCGGCACGCCAAAGTTCATTGCCATTTTTCGGGCATCGGGATTCGACAGATCACAGCGGATCTGGGGGAAATTTGAACGGTGAATTGCGCCCGTGTGGAGGTCAATGCCATGGGTGCCCCGGACGATGACCTCGCTCATGTAGAGATGAGCGAGCCTGGATGTGAGGGACCCGGTGGCAGAACCGGGGAAACTCCGGTTGAGATCGCGCCGGTCGGGCAGGTAGCGTGTATTGGTCAGAAATCCGTAAACATTGACGATGGGAACCGCAATCAGGGTTCCCGCCAAGTTCTTGACCAGGGAGTGGCGCAGAATACGGCGAATAATTTCCACACCGTTGACCTCGTCGCCATGGACCGCACCGTTGATGATTAGCGTCGGGCCGGGCAGCTTTCCGTGAACGACCTGGACCGTCAATGTGATCGGGGTGTGATCCGATAACAGGCTCAGCGGCAAATCGATGGTCGCGCGCGTACCGGGCTCGATAACGGTACCGCCGAGGGTAAACGATTCACGGGTTGATTTAACCACGGCCCCGCGTCCTTGTTTTTCCGGATACCGCATTTCGTTCAATGAATTCGATGATCTTGCCCGCCACATCGATGCCCGTCGTATTCTCAATGCCTTCGATCCCCGGCGAAGAATTCACTTCCATCACCACCGGTCCGTGATTCGATCTGAGCAAGTCGACGCCGCAAACATTGAGACCCATGATTTTGGCCGCCGACACCGCCGTTTGGCGTTCCGTCGGGGTAATTTTAGTGGTGGCCGCTGTGCCTCCCCGGTGCAGATTGGATCGGAAATCGCCTTCCTTGCCACTTCGCTTCATCGATGCGACGACCTTATCGCCGACGACCAGGCACCGGATATCTTCGCCATGCGCCTCCTTTACAAACTCCTGAACCAGAATATCCGTTTTCACGCCGCCAAACGCCTGAATGATACTGGCGGCGGAATCGTGGGTTTCGCCGAGCACAACGCCAATCCCCTGCGTTCCTTCGAGCAACTTAATGACCACCGGGGCGCCCCCGATGATGTCCAAAAGTTCATCGGCGTTACCTGAGCGATGGGCGAACACGGTGACGGGCAAGCCAATACCCTTGCGCGACAGCAGCTGAAGGCTGCGGAGCTTGTCGCGGGATCGGGAAATCGCAACCGACTCATTAACCGGATAGACTCCCATCATCTCGAACTGGCGCAAAACGGCGGTACCGAAAAAAGTGACCGACGCGCCGATACGTGGAATGACCGCATCGTATTTTTCCAGGATTCTCCCCTGGTAATGAATTTGCGGGCGATGCGACGTGATGTTGACGTAACAGCGTAGATGATTGATCACATCGATCTCATGGCCGCGCGCCTCCGCAGACTCGACAATTCGCCTGTGGGAATAAAGGTCCGCATTGCGGCACATCAGAGCGAGTTTCATGGCGTTCTCCAACTTTCAAAAATTATCGGCCCAGCAGAAACGACGAACCCGGATCTACAATACACCGCTTGCGGATCGCCGCACGGCCGGCAAGCACGCGAAATCCCATTTGATCTCTATTGGATAATGTAAGTTCGATCGGCCAAACTTTATCCCCTAGGCGCATAGGCGTAATAATGACGTAACGCTTTTCGCTTTTCCCGTTTGAGCTTCTTATGATGCGCTCATCCACGATCCGGGCGATGCAGCGAAGTTCCGGATTGCGCCGATGTTGAACCGGATGGAGGTAAAACTCGACCCGGGGCTCGTCTTCGTCTTCCATCTTGCGGACTCGAAACGCGTGAATGACCGAGGTTCGCGCACCCGTGTCAATTTTTGCTTTGATGCGGTCGATCCCGAATTCGGGAAACCCAATCCATTCCTGCCAGCCAATTTGCGTCTTTTCCGTTTTTTTTGTTTTGGCGGCCTTCTTGGCCTTCTTGGTTTGCGTTGCCTTCATGGTCGGCCGATTCATTTAATTGATCTGCGCATCGGATAGACGGCGATAATTCGTGAACGTCCGCGCGCTGCTCACCACGTAAAAAGATTCCATGGCGGTAAAGATATAGCCCATTTCGTACATTTCCTCGGCCACCAGCCTTACGAATTCATCCGATATCCTTCTCCGTTTCGTCAAACGACGGAGGATCTTGGGGGATATTCGATAACGTCCGGTCTGCTTTCCACCGAACGGCTGGTCGTAGAACCCGGCCAGCTTGCAAGCGATTTCATAGGGGGTGGGGCGGTCATTCATGACGGGTCATATATTGCCAAATATTGTCTATAGCAAGAAAAATTAATACATAGATAAAAAAATGTAATATTTGCCCATATGGGGGGATATAGCGAACTTTGCATGGGTCCCGGGGGAACTGTTTTATGCGGTTTCAGCTTCCGATTCTCATTTTGCCAATTACCTCCTGAAATTTTCCGAAAATGCCATTTTTCCTCTGTTATTGCGACAATCGGCTTGGCTGCATAATTCATAAACGTCTGATTTTAAATAAAAATAGAACAGTTCTCCTCGCTGGTACACTTTTTGCTTCTCTCTGGCCTGAAGCACAATGCCGATGGTAATTCCGCTTGAAACCCGGCAGATGAACATTAGCTATCAAGGGAAGCAGAGAGCATGGGACAAAGACTGGACTCTATGCACGTGAACACAAGCGATGCTATCGGTTCCATCCTGTTGGGCGGAACACCGCTGCATCAGACCAAGGTTCTGATCGTTGACGATGAGCCGGATATCGTCGAGGAGGTTGTTGAGCAGCTCGAAGAAGAAGGCATTGAGTGCCTGTCGGCCCATAACGCTCAAAGGGCCATCGAACTGGTCATATCCGACCCCGACATCGGCATTGTCATCACCGATATTCGCATGCCCGGCATGGACGGCCTGGAAATGGCCGGCCATTTAAAGGCAAACCTGAACAAGGGCCGCGACCTGTTTGTTATTGTGGTTACGGGTCACGCCGGCATCAAAGAGGCAATTGAAGCTCTTAAAATCGGCGCCGAGGATTTTCTGACTAAACCGGTCTCGCCCGATCATCTGCTGCATTCCGTACGCCGGGCGGAGGAAATGATTCAACTGCGTCAAAACGAACGCCACTTCCAGGAACGGCTCGAACGTGAGGTTAAGGCAAAAACAGCCGAACTGAACGAAACCATATTGAAATTAGCGACCGCCGAGCGGATCAAGGACCAGTTCATGTCCACAATGGGCCATGAACTGCGCACCCCGCTCAACGCCATAAATGGCTTCGCAGAATTTCTAAAGGATAAACTAAAAGGGGAAAAAGACGAATCAATCGGCGAATACCTCGAATATATTATGCTTTCCGGAAGACGTTTGGAAAATTCCATCGAAAACATCCTAGAATTTTCCGCTGCCGTTTCCGGCAGCCGCAAAGCGCAAATGGAGCCGCAAGTCCTTGAAGATTTATTCCGCAACATTTCAAGACAGCTACACGAGCAGGCGACTGAAAAAAACATCGAACTGCGTATTGCGCCGCTTCCAATGGATCAGATTTTCGAGGCCGACAGCCATATGCTGATTAGGGCGATGATCTGCCTTGCAAACAACGCGATCAAGTTTTCCCCCGAGAATTCAATCGTCACCTTTACCGCCAAGCGCCTCGCTGATGGCATGGCGATCTCCATAGAAGACCATGGTTGCGGCATGAATGAAGATGAGATCGCGGTGGCGAAGCAGCCTTTGACGCAGTTAAACGGCACCCTGACCCGGCCGGCCGAAGGCACCGGCATCGGCCTGAGCCTGGCCATACTGCTGGTCGAACTGCAAGGCGGCAATCTTGAAATTAACAGTACGCCCGGCGAAGGTACCACCGTCGTCATCACCATGCCGGCATCCTGAATGATAGGAAAATGAAATTCTTGTTTTTTCCGGTCCGGTCGCAACCGCTGCGCACGTTATGCGGACACAAATATAATAATAATTTTTCACCAACCGATTGTCACGATTAGCGTTGGGTTACGATTCCCATGAACGACAAATTAAAAATCTTCCGGCATCCGGCCCTGATGCTTCCATTACTGATTTGCCTGATCGGCGCGGCGTCCGCCGGGACTTCGATTTTTATCTTGTTCAAGGTGGCAATCGAAGAAGATAAATCACGATTGACGCAGATTGTTTCCAGCCAGGCCCGCCTGATGGAAGCCGTCGCCCAGTTCGATGAACTGAACAGCTCCAAAGCCCACCCCTACGGCGCCTTTGGCGCCACGTTGGAACAGATCGTCAGCGCCCACAAATCCCTGGATGGCTTTGGCAAGACCGGTGAGTTCGTCATTGGCAAGCTGATCGATGGAAAAGTAGCAATTCTGCAAAAATCACGATACCGGGGTGACATCAATTTCCAAATTCAAGAAACCCCTCCGCTGCCCATGCAAAAGGCGCTGGCCGGCGAAAGCGGCGAAATTATAGCGCTGGATTACAAAGGCAATCAGGTTCTGGCGGCCTACGAACACGTAAAGATTCTCAACATCGGCCTCGTTGCCAAAGTGGACACCGATGAAGTTTATCATCCCTTTATTGTTTCCGCCTATGTCGCCGCCGCCCTCACCTTCGTGATGCTCCTTGTCGGCGTATACGCGTCGCGAAAATTTTCCCTTCCATTTATTCAACTGGAACAGGAAAAATTACGCGCGGAGGAATATTTGAATATTGCCGGAACAATCATCTTGGCCCTTGATGAAAACGGCAACATCAAGATGATCAACAGAAAGGGACGCGAAGTTCTGGGATATACTAAAGATCAACTCATCGGCAGCAATTGGTTTGAGACTGCAATTCCGGAAGAACAGCGCGATTATGTTAAACAGATATTTTCTCAGTTGATGAGCGGAAACTTGAAACCTGTTGAAAATGTCGAAAACGAAATTATCGATCGGGATGGCAAAACCCATCTTATTTCCTGGCACAATACCTACATCAAAGACAAAAACGGAAACATCACGGGATGCCTGAGCGCAGGAGATGACGTTACCGAATATAAAAAATCTCAAACCGCCCTTCAGACCAGCGAGACCCGGTTCAATAAAAGCCAGGGGTTCGCCAACATAGGCACCTGGGACTGGAACGTCCAAACCGGCGAGTTATACTGGTCCGATCGCATTGCGCCGCTGTTCGGTTATGCCACGGGAGCGTTGGAAACAACGTACGATAACTTTCTTGCCGCCATCCATCCAGAAGACCGTCAATCGGTTGTCGATGCGGTTGGCGCCTGCGTCGAAAGTGGCGCCGAATATAACATCGAACATCGGGTAATCTGGCCGGACGGAACCGTACGGTGGCTGCACGAAAGAGGCGACGTGGTTCGCGATGACCACGGCAAGCCTTTGAATATGCTGGGCGTGGTCCAGGATATTACCGCACGGAAATGGTCCGAGGATGAAATCAACAGGTTGAGCCGTCGCAACGAGCTGATCCTTAACGCCGCCGGCGACGGCATCTATGGGGTCAACACGAAGGGCGAATGCACCTTCATCAATCCGGCGGCGGCGGAGATGCTTGGTTACGATCCCCAGGAACTGATTGACAAAAAACTGCACGATCTTTTGCACCACACCAAAACGGATGGCAGCCGTTACCCCGGATCCGAATGCCCCATTTACCAGGCCTTCCACGACGGCGCGGTGCGCGCCGTCTCCGACGAAGTTTTTTGGAAAAAAGACGGCTCAAGTTTTTCCGTTGAATACACCTCGACTCCGATTGTCGAGGACGGCGCGGCCAAGGGCGCGGTTGTGGTATTCCGAAATATTGACGAACGAAAGGAAATGCACGCCCAATTGATCCAGTCATCTAAACTGGCGACGTTGGGTGAAATGGCCACTGGCGTGGCACACGAATTGAACCAGCCTCTAAACGTGATCGGCATGGTGTCAAACAACATTCTGCGGAAGTTGGATAAGGGCAAGGTGGATGCGGAATATCTTACCGGCAAACTGGACAAGTTGACTTCGCAGGTGACGCGGGCCTCGGCGATTATCGATCACATGCGCATTTTCGGGCGAAAGCCTGGTTTGACTCCTATATTACTCGACCCAAAAGACATGGTCGATAACGTCCTCGGCCTGATCGGCGAACAGTTACGCCTGTCCGAGATTGAAGTCGTGACGGAAAAGTCGCACACATGCCGCCCGATTCTCGGCCATCAAGTCCAGTTGGAGCAGGTGTTGCTCAATTTGCTCGGAAACGCCCGCGATTCCATTAACCATCGTGAAGACGGCGAAAAGCGCATTTCAATCGCCATCAACGATACCGACGACACCGTCACGATCGCGATCCAGGATACCGGCGAAGGCATTGACGGCGCGATTCTGCCGCGTATCTTCGAGCCCTTCTTCACCACCAAGGAAGTCGGCAAAGGCACGGGCCTGGGCCTTTCCATCAGTTACGGCATTATCAACGAAATGGGCGGCACGATCACCGCCCGCAACACAGACGGCGGCGCGTGTTTTACCATCACCCTGCCGGCGGCAGAACGCGAACAAAGCCGCCCGATTGCCGGCAACCGCGACCTAACCTTGGAAACATCCGCATTAGGCCGATAACAGCCTCCCTCGTTCCGGGCCGCAGCCGCACGCGAACCGGTCAGTTGGCGTTACGATCAATAAGATTTAGGCAATCCCAACACATGTTCGGCGATATAGGCCAGGATCATGTTGGTGGAAACCGGGGCGATCTGATAAAGCCGCGTTTCGCGAAATTTCCGCTCGATGTCGTATTCCTCGGCAAATGCAAAGCCGCCGAAGGTCTGCATGCACATGTTGGCGGCTTGCCACGAGGCTTCCGACGCCAGCAGCTTGGACATGTTGGCTTCCGCGCCGCAGGGCTCGCCGCCGTCGAACATACCCGCCGCCTTGGTCACCATCAGGGCGGCGGCTTCCATGGATGCATGGGCGCGGGCGATGGGAAACTGCACCCCCTGGTTCTGGCCGATGGGCCGGCCGAAGACGGATCGTTCCCGGGCATAGTTCGCCGCTTTTTCAATGAACCAGCGGGCATCGCCGATGCATTCGGATGCGATCAGGATCCGTTCCGCGTTCATGCCGTCGAGGATATAACGAAATCCCTTGCCCTCTTCGCCGATCAGGCATTCTCCGGGAATGCGAAGGTTGTCAAAAAAAACCTCGGTGGTGTGATGGTTGATCATGGTCCGGATGGGGCGGATGGTGAGCCCGTTCCCAATGGCTTCGCGCATGTCGAGCAGGAACACGGACATGCCCTGGTGACGTTTTTCCACTGCTTCCCGGGGCTGTGTCCGGGCCAGCAACAGCATGAGGTCGGAATGTTCGGCCCGCGACGTCCACACCTTCTGCCCGTTGACGATATACCCCCCGCCGTCCTTTTCGGCCGTGGTGCGGATACGGCTGGTATCGGTGCCGCTGGTGGGTTCAGTCACGCCGAAAGCCTGCAGGCGCAACTCGCCGGTGGCGATCCTGGGCAGGTATTTTTGTTTCTGCGCTTCGCTGCCATGCCGCAGGACCGTACCCATGGTATACATCTGGGCATGACAGGCGGCGGCGTTGCCGCCCTGGCAGTGAATTTCCTCAAGGATGGCGCCGGCTTCGGCAATGCCCAGTCCGCTGCCGCCGAACGCTTCCGGGATCAGGGCGGCGAGGAATCCCGCGTCCGTCAAAGCCTTAACGAATTCGGTCGGATAGCCGCGTTCGGCGTCCAGCCGGCGCCAATATTCGCCGGGAAACCCGGCGCAAAGAGCGCGAACAGACGATCTAATGTTTTCAAGGCTTTCCGTCATCGGCTTTTCCGGCTAAAAAAGTCTCCCCGCCTTGGGCGGGCCCAAGAGGCCACAAGTCCATCCATGGTTTTACCCGATGGGGCGGCAGCATGACCAGAGCAAGAAAGAAAAAGGAAACCAATAAGGATGACTAAAAGGCGCACTCCGGATGTGTTGACCGACCTTCTGGACCTTAAAAACAAGCGAGTGGCGGATATCGGGTGCGGCGACGGCGCCCTGACCCGCCTGATGACCCGCCAGGGCGCAACCGTCATCGGCCTCGACACCAATCCGAAACAATTGGAAAAAGCCCAATCCGCCGAACCCGCCGGCAAGGAAACCTACGGCACCGGTGGTGCCGAAGACTTGCCGTTCGAAAACTCTTCGATGGATGTGATCGTTTTTTCAAACAGCCTGCATCATGTGCCGGTGGACCTTCAGGACAAGGCCCTGGAAGAAGCGGCCCGGGTTCTTAAACCCGGGGGCTATATCTTCATTTCCGAGCCCCTGGCCGAAGGGCCGCATTTTGAAATGCAGCAACCCTATCATGACGAAACAGAAGTCAGGGCCCGCGCTTATGAAGCCATCGGACGCGCCGATATGCATGGGCTGAAACAAGTGCAGGAAATTTTCTTCACCGGCACCTCCCGGCACAAGGATTTCGAGACCTACCGGGAACGCACATTGCGAACCAACCCCACCCGCAAGGACAAATTCCTGGAAACGGAAAATCAGGTGCGCGCCAATTTCGAACGGGTAGGAATCAAGACCGAGGAAGGGTTTCTTTTCGATCAGCCGATGCGGGTCAATCTGCTGCGCAAAGCCTGAGTTCGCCGTCGGTTATGGAAAATCCCGAGCGGATCAATCCGATCGGCGGCGACGTATTTGCAGAAAACAATTAAGATAGAACATTTCCGCTGATTCTGATCAAACGTGAAATGCTCTAGTTCAATAAAATCTGATGGGAGAATTTATCGCCGTCGCTGACCGTGATCTGTTTAAAGCCCAACATTTTCAGAAGATCAAGAAAGGTCAGGATATCCTCGACGCCGTTATCGCGGAATATGGGCGTCATGCGGGCGCTGGCGGTCAGGGTCGCCAGCAGGGCGCGGACCCGATAGATCGTATTGAGCCGGTTTCCCTCATTGCTGACGATAATCAGTTTCTCTGCATCGGTTCCCTTGGCATAAAATGAAATCCCGGACGGATAGGGTTTTTTTGCCGCGCCGTCGTTGACGGCGACAACAAACCCGATACGGGTCCGGCGCGAGGAGTTTTCCATAGTTTTCGCGCGGGCCTTGTAAAGCTCGATGGAACTTGGCGCGGGATAGTAATATCCGGCGTGGCGATCCACTATTTTCTCAGTCGCAGGCTGCTCGGCAGCCGGACCGGCGACGCAGCCGGCCAGACCTTGACCAAGGCCAAAGAAGATAAGCGGGACAAGGGCCCACCGGGAAACCTGATGCGTCATTGTTTAACTCTCCCTGCGCCGACGAGCCTTTTCCGATTCGGGAGAGATGCTATCCGCGATGGCGTCAATTTGCAAAGAATGAGCACCGAAACAACAAGATTGTTATTATGCGGGTTGGACCTACCGCCGCCTGTTCTGTAACTTGCCGGCAGCATTCCTCTTTGAGCGTGATTTAAATGCCGCAACCTTCTTCCCCGCATGATCCTCTGGGCACCTCGCTGATAACGGCCGTTGGCCGTGGCTTGAGGCGCCGTTGCCCCTGCTGCGGCCAGGGCATTCTGTTTCATGGATTCCTGTCCCTGAACAGCGCATGTTCCGCCTGCGCCTTGCCCTTGGGCCATTTCCGGGCGGACGATGCCCCGCCCTATTTCGTCATCCTCATCGTTGGCCATCTGGTGGTTTTCCTGGCTTTCGCCCTGGAACGCGCCTATTCGCCGCCCCTTTGGCTTCACGCCGCGATTTGGGCGCCGGTAATCGGCACCCTGGTTTATCTCCTGCTGCCCCGGATCAAGGGGGCGGTTATCGCTGTGCTGTGGAAATTCCAAACCCGGGATCAAGATCCCTATCCGGACCCATAACAGGCCCGGAAAACCCAATTGAATCTTGCCTTAAACTGCTCCGCAGTTGTATTTTCCCTCCATAGCAACGTATGATCTTTGAAAGAATCGCCCACCCGGCCCAAAAGAGAAAACAGGGAATAAGATGACCCCTCGCCGCTGGTTGATAATCGCAGTCATTGCCTGCTTTACGGTTGCTTCTTCTCCGCAGACCTGGGCGGAGGAAGTCAAAACCTCGCCCGAAGAGGCATCCAATTTTCTGTCGACTCTGGGCAAGGAAGCCCTGGCGACGCTTAGCGATCAATCCGGTTCCCTGGAAGAACGGGAAGCCCGGGTTCGCGAGTTGCTGAATAAAAGTTTTGATTTCGATAAGATCGGCCGTTTTGTTCTGGGCCGGGCCTGGAAACAGGCGACCACCGAACAAAGGACCGAATATCAAAAACTGTTTTCCGAATTCGTGCTGCGCACCTATTCCCAGCGGCTGGGCGGGTATTCGGGCCAATCCTTCAAGGTCATCAAATCCGTGCCCCTGGGCAAAAAAGACGCTTTGGTAACAACTGAAATCGGCCGCCCCGGCGGAGCGCCGCCGCTGCTGTGCGGATGGCGCGTGCGGGGCAATAACGGAAACTATAAGATTCTTGACGTTACCGTTGAAGGGATAAGCATGCTGGCAACCCAACGTTCGGAATTTGCCGCCCTGGTCCAGCGCAACGGAGTGGATGGATTGATTGAAACGCTCAGACTGCAAGTTTCTAAATTCTCTGCGCAGTCTTCTTCGTCATGATTAGAAATCAATACCGATTGAAGCCATATGAAAATAGTTTTGATGTTAAACGAGAAGCGACAAGGACGCTGGGGCCATGATAAAAACGCTTAGATTTTTATCCTTAGCAACCTGCCTGGCCACCGTCGGATTTCCGGCCGCCCACGCTTTTGCCGAATTCGAAGATGGCTGGCGGGCGTATCAAAAGGGAGATTTTACCGCCGCCCTCAACGAATGGCGGCCCCTTGCCGATAAAGGAAACAGTCTTGCCGCGTACAATCTCGGCGTCATGTATGACGAAGGCCGGGGCGTCGCCCAAGACACGGAACAAGCCATGTTGTGGTGGCGGAAGGCGGCCGAAAACGGCCATGCGCGAGCTCAACACAATCTTGGCCTGGCCTATATTACCGGCAAAGAAATGAGCCAGGATTACGCCAAGGCCGTATCCTGGCTTGAAAAAGCGGCTAACCAGGGCTTGATCCGCTCGCAATATTCTCTTGGCAAGATGTACGCCAGCGGACTTGGCGTTGCCAAGGATGAAAAGAAATCCTTCTATTGGATTCACAAAGCCGCGCAGGAAGGATTCGTCAAAGCCCAATACAACCTCGGCAAGATGTACCGCGACGGAACCGGCGTCGACGAAGACCGGCGGGCATCGGCTGAATGGTTTCTGGCTGCGGCTCGGCAGGGATATGACAAGGCGCAAAATCATATCGGCGTCCGGCTGGCCAAGGGAGATGGGATCGAGAAAGATGAAACTCGCGCGCTCAAGTGGCTGATATTGGCCGCAAACCAAGGACTCGCGCGGGCGGCTGAAAATCGGGATTCCCTGGCCAAAACCCTTTCCCCGGAACAACGGAAAGAAGCGGAACGTTTGGCCCGGGAATGGAAGCCTGAAAAGACTTCCGCAAGAACGTATTGATGCGCCGCTTGTATTTTCTTTTTAATTTTTCATACAATTCAAATTGTACTGGATATCTGTAACGCATGTTTGGCCACCGGATAGAAATCCCCTCGACCGGGCTAAGCCGGGCAAGTTTCATCAAGGCGCTCATCAATCTGAGAGGTGAGGTCATTGTTGAAAATTGGGAAGGACACTCGGAAGGCGATCCAGGCGTCCTGACTCTTGCCTTTTCCCGGATTCGCGAACGCGACCAAATATGCGAGAATTTTAATCTCAAGCCCGGCGAAAGCGCCGAAATAAAACTTCCCATTCAAAGGGATGTGCCTGACGATTATTCCACGCCTGAACCTCTCGCAAAATGGGTCGTCGAACACTTCAAGCCTTCGGGACGGATCCTCGATCCTTGTTGCGGCGAGGGGATTTTCCTGAAATTGATGCCCGGCGCCGATTGGTGCGAAAAAAATAAGGGCCGGGATTTTTTCGCCTATAAGCAGCACGTGGACTGGATCATCGCCAACCCGCCCTATAATTTGCGGCTGGAATTTTTGCAAAAAAGTATAGAACTGGCCGAAGATATCGTATTCGTGATCCAGGTTCCGACTATGTTTTTCAAGTCCAAACTGGACATGCTCAAGGAAGGGAGCTTCGGCATCCGCGAGATCGTATTGATCGATCATCCGCCGGCGCCCTGGCCGCAGTTCCAGACCCAGCTCGGCGTTGTCCACATGAAGAAACACTACAATGGCGGCGTGCGGATGACCGACATCCGGGGCAAGGTTGCGGTCGATTTCGGCTCGGATTCGCCCCCGGACACCCCCGACGAATCTCCCGAGGCTTAATCCATCAATTCGAAACAGTTCTAAACCTTCACCCGCTCGCTTTTCGGATCGTACATGGGCCGCAAAGACGCCTCGGCGGGAAACCGCTCGCAGGCGATTTCGATTTCATAGCTCCCTGAATTGACATACGCCGCGTCCACGCCGTCCTCATTGGCGATATAGCCCAATCCGATGGCCCGACCCAGGGTATGGCCGTACATGGCCGACGTGATGTAGCCGGCAATCGCCCCGTCCCGCCAGATGGGCTCGTTGTGATACAGCAACGGCTCCGGGTCTTGCAGCGCGAACTGGACCAGTCGGCGCTTGAGCCCGGTTTTTTTCTGCGCCGCCATCGCCTCCCGACCGATGAAACCGCCGGGCTTATCCCAGGCGACGGCGAATCCAAGGCCTGCTTCCAGCACCGTATCCTTGTCGGTGATGTCGTGGCCCCAGTGGCGGTAGGCTTTTTCAATGCGCAACGAATTGAGGGCATGATACCCGGCGTGCTTAAGCCCGAATTCTTCTCCACCGGCAATCAGGACATCATAGACGGGAACAAGAAACTCCGAAGGGATATAAAGCTCCCAGCCCAGTTCGCCCACGTAGGTGATGCGTGACGCCCGCACCCGAGCATAGCCCAGGTCGATCTCGCGCGAGGTCGCAAACGGGAAGGCGGTGTTGGAAAGGTCGTCCGGCGTCAGGCCTTGCAGCAGGGCGCGCGCGCGCGGCCCCATCACGCCGAGCACGCCGTAGCCCGACGTCACATCGGTCAACGCCGCGTGGGCATCATTGGGAATATGGCGTTGCAGCCAATTGAAATCCTTGTTCTGGCTGGTGCCGGAGGTGACGATTAAAAAACGCTCTTCGGCCAGCCGCGTCACGGTGAGGTCGGCTTCGATGCCGCCGTCTTCATTGAGCCACTGGGTGTAAACGATCCGTCCCGGCGCCACCGCGATATCGTTGGCCGAGACCCGGTTCAGGATTTTTTCCGCATCCCGTCCTTGTAGCAGGTATTTAGCAAACGAGGTTTGGTCGAAAATCCCCACGCCTTCGCGCACGGCCTTGTGTTCGGCAGCGGAATATTCGAACCAGTTCTGGCGCTTATAGGTATATTCGTATTCCGCTTTGACCCCGGCGGGGGCGAACCAGTTGGCCCGTTCCCACCCCACAAGTTCGCCGAAACAGGCGCCTTTGTCCTTCAGCCGGTCGTGCAGGGGCGATAGGCGGGCGGGGCGGGCGCTTTTCACCTGATGGAACGGCCAGTGCATGGCGTAAAGAAGCCCCAGCCCTTCCACCGTGCGGTCGTGCAGATAGCTGCGGTTGCCCTGAAAAGGCAACATGCGGCGGATGTCCACGTCCCACAAGTCTTCCGGCGGCCGGCCGTCCTTGATCCAGCCGGCCAGCACGCGGCCGGCGCCGCCGCCCGACTGGATGCCGATGGAATTGAAGCCGGCGGCGACAAAAAAATTCTTCAACTCCGGCGCTTCGCCCAGCAGATAGCGGTCATCGGGGGTAAAACTTTCCGGACCGTTGAAGAAAAGCTGGATGCCCGCGTCCCGTAACGCCGGAACCCGGTGCAGGGCTTTTTCCAGGATGGGTTCGAAATGATCGAAATCGTCCGGCAACTGGCCGAATTCGAAATCGTCGGGAATGCCGTCCATGCCCCAGGGCTTGGCGATGGGCTCGAACGCGCCCAGCAGTAATTTTCCCGCGTCTTCTTTATAATAAGCATGGCCTTCGTAATCACGCAGCACCGGCAGGCCCGGCGTCGCGCCGTCCATGGGCTCGGTGACGATGTAGAAATGCTCGGCGGCGTGCAGCGGCACGTTGACCCCGCACATGCGGCCCACCTCGCGCGCCCACATGCCGGCGCAATTGACCACGGTTTCCGCGGCAATTTCACCTTGTTCAGTAGCAAC
>JAOUPW010000191.1 GCA_029879665.1 Rhodospirillales bacterium
TCCTGGACAATTCGGGGTAAAAAGCGCCATGAAACAAGTCATTCAGAACACCCGCAACGGTCAACTGACGGTCAAGGACGTACCGCCGCCCAAGGTCCGGGCCGGTCATATCCTGGTCCGCACCGGGGCGTCGCTGATTTCCGCCGGCACTGAGCGCATGGTCGTGGACTTCGCGCAAAAAAGTCTTGCCGGCAAGGCGCGCCAGCGCCCAGATCTGGTGAAAAAGGTTCTCGGCAAACTTAAGCGGGACGGCATACGCGCCACCCTGCAGTCGGTTCTGGCCCGCCTGGATGAACCGCTGCCCCTTGGCTATTCGGCGGCCGGACATATCGTTGCCGTCGGATCCGGCCTGGAAGGGCGCTTCCATGTGGGCGAACGGGTCGCCGTTGCCGGCGCCGGAATTGCCAACCATGCCGAACTGAACGTGGTTCCCGCCAATCTGGCGGCGGCGGTTCCCGACGGCGTGCCTCTGGAAGAGGCCTGTTACGGAACCCTTGGCGCCATCGCACTGCACAGCGTCCGCAACCTGGGCGCCGGCCTGGGCGATGTGGTCGCCGTTGTCGGCGCCGGCCTGGTCGGGCAGATCGCGGCGCAGTTTCTCTCCCTTCAAGGGGCGCGGGTGATCGCGCTGGATTACAACCCGGACCGCCTGCGCCTGGCCCGCAACTTGGGCGCGGAAGCCGCCTTCAACCTGTCGGAGCCGGATGTCGAAGGCGCGGTGGCGGCATTCACCCGGGGGCTGGGCTGCGACGCCATCCTGATCGCCGCCGCGACAGAGTCCGCGGAACCTTTCCACACCGCCGCCGCCCTGGCGCGGGATCGCGCCCGGGTTTGCATGGTTGGCATGACCGGCACCGAATTCCCTTATCAGGCCTTCATGAAAAAGGAACTTAACCTGATCGTGTCCCGGTCCTACGGGCCCGGCCGTTACGATCCAGATTTTGAGAATAAGGGAATCAAGTATCCGGAAGGATGGGTACGTTGGACGGAAACCGAAAACCTGGCCGAATGCCTTCGCCTGTTGTCGGCGGACGCGCCCCGGCGGCTTAACGTCGCGACCCTGACCACCCACCGCTTTGCCCTGAATGACGCTGAAGCCGCCTACGGCCTGGTCACCGGCAGCCATGAAGCCCACCTGGGCGTGATTCTGACTTATCCCGAACCGGCGGCGGAACCAGAGCGGCCAAGTTTCGCGGCCCCACGCCCGGCGGCCGCCTCCGACGGCCTTTGCCGGCTGGGGGTGATCGGCGCCGGCGGCTTCGCCCGCAGCGTCTTGTTGCCGGAACTGAAAAAAATGAAGGGCGTGCACCTGGAAACCATCGCCACCCATCGCGGCGCCAACGCCCGGCAAGCGGCCGATGCCTTCGGCTTCGCCCACGCCGCCGCCGATGAGGCGGCCGTGCTTGACGATCCCGCCATCAACGCGGTCCTCATCGCCACCCGTCACGACAGCCATGCCGAACTCGCCGTCCGTGCGCTCGAAGCCGGCAAGGCCGTACTGGTGGAAAAACCCCTGGGCCTCACTGCCGACGATATTCATCGCGTCGCTCAGGCCCGCAATTCCGCCAATGGTTTTTTCCAGATCGGATTCAACCGCCGCTTCGCCCCCCTGGTCATTAAAATGCGGAATCGGCTGTCGGCCCTGCAGGGGCCGAAATTCGTGCTCATGCGCGTCAATGCCGGCGCTGTGCCGGATGAAAGCTGGATCATGGACCCGGACGAAGGCGGCGGCCGTATCCTGGGCGAAGCCTGTCATTTCGTCGACCTGGCGAGATACCTCATTGGATCGCCCGTGGTTTCCGTGAACGCCGAAGGAAGCGCCGTCGGCCAGGGCCCCCTTGATGACGTCACCATCACCCTTCGGTTCGGCGACGGCAGCCTTGCTACCGTCGCCTATACCGGGCTTGGCGATTCGGGCGTCGGCAAGGAACGGATCGAAGCCTATGGCGGCGGCACCGCAATTATCCTCGACAATTACCAGCGCCTGACCGTTTCCGAAGACGGCCGCGCCCGCACGGAAACGGCGCGGGCCGATAAGGGTATCGCCGCCGCGCTGGACGCCTTCGTCCGGGCCGTGGCCACCGGCGGGCCGGCGCCCATCGACGAAGGAGAACTGGTGGAAACTTCGCTCGCCACCACGGCCGTTCTGGACTCGCTTCGCGCTGGAACGCGCATTGATCTGTGAGAATAAATGCTATGATCGGGCACCGCAGATAAATGGCTTGGAACGATAGAGTATGGACCTGAACGCTTTTTTCACTTTCGAACTGGACCAGCACGCCAAGGTACTGGCGGCGACGCGGAACGCCGTATCGGCTCCCTTTTCCGACCTGGTGCGGGTTTGTCGTGCCGCCGTCGAGGGCGGCCACAAGATCGTTTTTTTCGGTAACGGCGGCAGCGCCGCCGACGCCCAGCACCTGGCGACTGAACTGACCGTGCGTTACAAACGGAACCGCCCGCCCATCGCCGCCCTTGCGCTGACCACCGACACTTCGGCCCTCACCGCCATCGGAAATGATTTCGGTTTCGATGATCTGTTCGCCCGGCAGGTCGAGGCGCTGTGCCGCCGGGGCGATGTCGCCATCGGCATTTCCACTTCCGGCAACAGCGAAAACGTGATCCGCGGTCTCAAGGCGGCGGCGGCGGCGGCGGCCACCCCCGTGGCGTTAAGCGGGCGCGACGGCGGGCGCATGAAGAACCATGCCGAAATCAACTTGATCGTGCCCGCCGACGATACCGCCCGCATTCAAGAGATGCACATTACCCTTGGCCACATGTTGTGCGGCGCCCTTGAACAGGATTTTGACGACCAATGATTGATCGCGGATATCTTTTCCGGCAATTGAGCAGTATCTCCGGCGCCCGCGTGCTTTGTGTCGGCGACGTAATGCTGGATCAGTACGTGTACGGCGATGTCGAGCGCATTTCGCCGGAAGCGCCGATCCCGGTGCTCCGCGTCCGCCACGAACAGGTCATGCTTGGCGGCGCCGGCAACGTCGCCTGCAACCTTGCGGCCCTGGGCGCCCGGGTCAATTTTATCGCCATTGCCGGCGACGACGCGGCGGGCGATCATATCGCCGAAGAACTCGACGCCTGGGGCGACAGTCTTGTCAGCGGCCTGATCCGGGTTCCGGGACGCCAGACCACCATCAAGACCCGGTTTTTGGCCGGCACCCAGCAATTGATGCGCGCCGACACCGAGGTCACGGAACCCTTAAGTCCGGAGATCGGCACGGCGATCGTCGAGGCCGTGGCCGCCGCCTTGCCCGATGTCTCCGCCATCATTCTGTCCGATTACGACAAAGGCGTTCTCAATGCTGAAACAACCGGCGCGATTATCAAAGCCGCCGCCAAGGCGAACACAATTATCGTCGTCGACCCCAAGGGAACGGACTTTGAGCCCTATCGGGGCGCCAATCTGATCACCCCCAACCGCCGCGAACTGGCGGACGCGACCCGGATGCCGGTGAACGATGATTCTCAGGTCGCCGCCGCGGCGCAAAAGTTGATCCGCGACCACGGCATCGGCGCCGTGCTTGTTACCCGCAGCGCCGAAGGCATGACCCTGATCATGGATGACGGCAGCCCCATTCATCTGCCTGCCGAGGCGCGCGAGGTTTACGACGTGTCCGGCGCCGGCGATACCGTCGTCGCCACCCTGGCCGCGGCGCTGGCCGCCGGCATGGACATGGTCGACGGCGCCGCACTGGCCAACGTTGCCGCGGGTATTGTCGTCGGCAAGGTCGGCACCGCCGTGGTCTTTGACGACGACATCGCCCGGGCGCTCCGTCATCAGGACATCTCCAGCGCCGAAGCGAAAATCGCAACCCCCGATTTGGCCCACGATATTGTCGCGGCCTGGCGCAACGAAGGGCATCGCATCGGGTTCACCAATGGCTGTTTCGATCTTCTCCATCCCGGGCACATTTCCCTGCTCAGCCAGGCAAAAGCGGCGTGCGACCGCCTGGTAGTCGGCCTCAACAGCGACATGTCCACAAAAAGATTGAAAGGCGACAGCCGCCCCATTCAATCGGAAACCGCCCGCGCCCAGGTTCTCGCCTCCCTTGCCGATGTCGACATGGTGGTGATCTTTGCCGAAGATACGCCCCTTCAGCTGATCGAAAGTCTACGCCCGGATGTTCTGGTCAAGGGTGCCGATTACGCCCTTGAAGACGTTGTCGGCGGTGACTTCGTGCGGGGTTACGGCGGCAGGGTTCTGTTGGCGAACCTGGAACCGGGACACAGCACCACCGCCACCATCGCCAAAATGGGCGAGTAGCCTCTTTTTCGCGCGGATTGTTAATTTACGACTTTCTTCTGCGTGACCGGAACCGCCGCCCCAGTGCGTTCCGGTGGGAATAGCACGGTAACCGTTGTGCCCTGTCCCAATCGGCTCGAAAGCAGCAGGATGCCGCCGTGAAGCTCCACCAGACCCTTGGTCAGTGGCAGACCGAGACCGGTTCCTTCGTATTTGCGCGAGAGATCGCCATCGACCTGACCGAAGGGGCTCATCGCCTTTTCGATATCTTCCGCCGCAATGCCGATGCCCGTATCGCTGACGGATAACCGGATCTGGTTTTCAGGCCGGGGACAATCCGCCCGCACGACAACCCGCCCGCCGGCCGGCGTAAACTTGACGGCATTGGATAACAGATTGAGAAGAATCTGAATGATTCGCCGACTGTCGGCACTGAGCAAAGGCAGCCCTTCCTCCAGCTCGGCTTCCACGGTCACATTCGCGGCCTGGGCGCGGTCCCGGATCAGCCTGACCGATGTTTCGATAACTTCCTCCAGGGACAGGTCTTCGGGATGGATATCCAGGCTGCCGGCTTCAATTTTCGATACATCCAGAATATCGTTGATCAGGTCGAGCAGATGGTGACCGGACTCGTGGATATTGACCGCATATTCACCGTATTTGCCGTTGCCCAGGGCGCCGAAGGTTTGTTCGGTCATGATTTCGGAAAACCCGATAATGGCATTTAACGGCGTGCGCAGCTCATGGCTCATGGTCGCCAGAAATTCCGATTTGGTGCGGCTGGATTCCTGGGC
>JAOUPW010000192.1 GCA_029879665.1 Rhodospirillales bacterium
GCGTTCGGCGGCCTGGATATCCTGATCAACAACGCCGGCATTAACAATCCGACGGATTTCGACCGGATTACCGATGCCGAATGGGATGAAATATTGGACGTCAACCTCAAGGGGCCCTTTGTCTGCGCCCAGGAAGCCCTTCCCTATCTGCGCAAAAGCGATCATGGCAGCATCGTCAATATCGGATCCGTCAGCGGCCAATACGGCGGCCCCCGTACCGCGCACTATGCCGCGTCCAAGGCGGGCCTGATTTCGCTGGGTCAGGTCATCGCCCGCTTCGCCGCCAGGGACAACATCCGCTGCAACACCATCGCCGCCGGCCTGATTGAATCGGAAATGGCGGCGGCAAGCCTGCAATCGTCGGCAGTCAACGACGCAGCAAAAGGCATTCTTCTTGGACGGATGGGAACGCCGGAAGAAGTCGCCGGCGCCGTCGTCTTTCTCGCTTCCGATGCCGCTGGCTACATCACCGGCCAAACGCTCAACGTCAACGGCGGACTCTATTTCTAATGAGCAAGTGCCTGTGGGTCGTCAGCGGCGGCATCGAGGCTCTGCCCGGCATCAAACGCGCCCGGGAAAGGGGCCTACATGTGGTGGTCAGCGATGGCGACCTGGACGCCCCGGCCTTCAAGCTTGCCGATGACCGAATTATCGCCAGCACTTATGACGTGAAAGACAGCGTCGCCAAGGCCGTCGCCTACCACAACGACGTTCGGCCCATTGACGGCGTAATCTCCATTGCCGCCGATGTTCCGCTGACCGTCGCCTCGATTGCCGACGCCCTGGACCTGCCCGGAATACCGCTGGACGCGGCAAACCTGGCCATGAACAAGCTGGCCATGAAACAAAAATTTCTTGCCGACGGCGTTCCGGTTCCCTGGTTCGCGCCCATCGGTAGCGCCATGGAACTGGTACGTATTGCAGCGGAAGAAGGGTATCCTCTGATCCTGAAGCCGGGGGGCGCGGGGCGTTCTGCACCTGACGCCGGAAGTGGAATTGCAATGGGCCTATGAGCTTTCACTTGAACACAGCCCTTCCGGACAACTGATCGTTGAGCGTTACCTGGAAGGGCCGCAATTGAGCACGGAATCCCTCATCATTGACGGCACCGCACACACTATTGGGCTTTCGGACCGGAATTATGACCGCATGGCGCAGTTCGCGCCCTTTGTCGTCGAGGACGGCGGCGATCTTCCCAGCCGCCTGCCCGATCATATTCTTGCCGAGGCCCATGGGGTGGTTGAAGACGCTGCCCGCAGCCTGGGCGTGACCGACGGCGTGGTCAAAGGCGATATCGTCATCCACCGGGAAAAGGCGTCCGTTATCGAAATCGCACCCCGCCTGAGCGGTGGCCATTTCTGCACTGTGGAAATTCCCTTCAGCACCGGCGTTGATTTTGTCGGCAACGCCATCCGGATTGCGCTGGGTGAAACCGTTGCACCGGAGGATATTGTTCCCCGCCACCAAAAGCACTTGTGCCAAAGATACCTATTTCCCAAGCCCGGCCTCGTGACTCGAATTTCCGGCGCTGATAAAGTTGCCTCCCGACCCGAGATGGTATTTTGTGAAATCAGGGTTGTTCCCGGCGATACCATCGGTCCCATCGAAAATCACCCCGGGCGCGCCGGAGTGGTGATGACCACGGGCAATAGCCGTGACGAGGCCATTTTCAATGCCGAGGCCGCCGTAAGGGACATTCTTATATATACGGAAAATAATTAGTGATTTTTTTCTCAAAACATTTTTGATTCTGGCATAATCCCAGCATGAATGACAAAATTCATCCCGTGATCCTTTCCGGCGGCGCCGGCTCCCGGCTTTGGCCGGTATCCAGGATGCTGTTTCCGAAACAGCTTCTGCCCCTGGCTTCCGATCGATCCATGATCCAGGAAACCGCATCGCGCGTTTCGGGACCGGGGTTCGAAGCCCCCCTGGTGATCTGCAACGAAGAACACCGTTTCGCCATCGCCGAGCAGCTACGCCAAATATCCATCACGCCCAGCCATATGGTGCTTGAACCGGCAGGCCGCAACACGGCTCCGGCGGCAACGATAGCCGCATTGATGCTGCATCGGCTGGCGCCGGACGCGCTAGTCCTGCTTCTGCCTTCCGACCATGTCATCGCTGATTCTGAGAATTTTCTCGATGCAATCTTTCCCGGCCTTGCACCCGCCCGCGCCGGCGCCCTGGTCACTTTCGGCATCAAGCCGGCAACCCCTGAAACCGGATACGGCTACATCCGCACGGGGGAACCCTTTCCCCACGGCGATGACTGCTACCATGTTGAAAAGTTTGTTGAAAAACCGGACCTGAAAACCGCGCAAGGGTATATTGAAAACGGCGGATATTTATGGAACAGCGGCATGTTCCTGTTTCGGGCGGATTCTTTCCTTGAAGACCTTGGCGCTTTCAAGCCCGAAATCCTCGAATCCTGCCATGCTGCCATCACGGCCATGAGGGAAGATCTGGATTTCCTTCGTCTCGACCGTGCCGCATTTGAAAAAGTCGAGTCCATTTCCATTGATCATGCGGTAATGGAAAAAACATCGAAAGCCGCTTGTGTACCCCTCGATGTGGGTTGGAACGACGTCGGCTCCTGGTCCGCTCTTTGGGATCTTGGCAATAGGGATGAAGACGGTAACGTCATCAAGGGAGAAGCCGTACTCTGGGACACCCGCAATTCCTATATCCGTAGCGAAGGCCCCTTGGTCGCCACGGTCGGCGTTGAAAACATGGTCGTGGTCGCCACCGATGACGCCGTCCTGGTCGTGCCCAAGGATAAATCCCAGGACACCCGGGCCATTGTCGATGAACTGAAAGCGCGCGGGCGCACCGAACACGCCTACCACACCCGGGTCTATCGCCCCTGGGGATATTATCAGAACATCGACGTCGGCCCCGGTTATCAGGTCAAACATATTCTCGTTTCGCCGGGCGCCAAACTTAGCCTTCAGCTTCACCACAAACGGGCCGAACACTGGGTTGTCCTCAGCGGTACCGCTCGGGTGATCCGGGACGAGGAAATCCTCACCCTCGGGGAAAACGATTCCATTGATATTCCCCTGGGGGCCAAACACTCGCTGGAAAATCCGGCCGATACTCCTCTCAGGATTATCGAAGTCCAGTCGGGAAGTTATCTCGGCGAAGATGATATCGTGCGGTTCGAGGATATATATGGCCGCGCGGGACATGATGACGGCAACGGCGGCGGTTCGTAACGACCGTTTCCATTCTTCCCGATCAAACTTCCAATACCCGCACCGATAACGTTAATTCCAGAGGCATGTTTTCATCGGCGGGCTGGTATCGGTTGCCGGCGGCGCAGGTATCATCCATCTCGCGGAGGGACAAACCGGCGCGACAGAAATAGGTATCGTCCACGGTCTTGCAGGCAATCAGGGCCAGGGGGGAAGCCTGGCCCCGGACGCACTGCAGGCGCAGGACCGTCCGCGCATCGCCCATTTCGAGAATTCCCTCGGTCATGCCGAGGCCGCTTTTGACCGAATTCAGAAACGACAGCGAACCGCCATGGTCAATGTCATCCTCGCCCAAGGAACAGGCCTCCAGGTCAAGCCCGCCATTGTGGCTGCGGAAAAATAGAGTATTACGATCAAAAGCCCCGGGGTTGAGGGTTATAAACCCAAGCCTCAGGGTTCCGTTGACGAGTTCGCTCCAATCCAGCCGGTACATCAAATTGAAGCCGGCGCCATCATCATGGAATGTGTAGCATTTGAGTACCGGCCCCAGGGACGTTTCAATGGTGGCGCTTATTTTCTGAATTTCTTCGTTAGCGGTTGAACAAACTTCGGGCACAACCTTTTCAAGATCGGTGACCTTGGGACGGCCCGCCAATTCGGCCACCAGATGTCCGGAATAAAAATCCGCCGCCCAGGCGATATCGTGAAAATAGCCGTGCGGCAGGGTCCCGATCAGGTTTTCACCGCCCTGCTTCCCGAATCCGTCAATGGCCAGGCCCCGCCGGGAGTTCAGCCGTAAGAACATGGAAGAAGTGTCAACCGTCAGCAACGGTCCGTCTTCCGTAATTCGCACCTTCACGGGATGGGCATTTTTATTGATTTCGGGTTTTGCCGCTCCCGTTATTTTTTGTTCCATAGCTTTGAGCCGGCCGCAATAGTCGCGCCATCGGCGATCTGTGATATGGGTGCGGAAATCGCTGCTCCACAGATAACAAAGTTCCCGCCAATCTTCCTCCGGAGCATGGGGAAGGGCCGCGAGAACGTCGTGTATGCGCCAGCACGCGGTATTGATAGCCAGATCGTCCCGGCCCGTTACCGCCCAGCGGGAAATGTTGTATTTTGGCTGCTTCTTAACCGGGATGGGATCCTGGGCGCTTTGCAGGCGCAGCAGATTGCCGGCGCCGCTTGTATCCATCAGAGTCAGCACGGCGGAGGGCGGAACGATCCTGAATCGATGATCCTTGCCCAAGGCATCAAAGAGCGCCCTGATGCGGTTCCATTCATGCGCTGATTCCAGCTTGCTTTCGGTTTTGAACCGGCCGGGCCGGAAATCAAAGATTTCCACATCGTTGGCATACAACGGAAAGGCGCGGCGCTCTTCCGACGCAAAGCCCGCCAGATAGGCAATGTGATCTTCCAGTTCCGATTCGCCGTGGGCATAGCGTTGAAATTTTTGAAAAGGAACGGAATCGCTCCAAATCAAGCCGATCGAGGAGCCGCCCGTACCTTCGGCCCGTTGCGGCAGATAAAGCCATTCCCCCGGCCATTCCGGATGGCGGCTGGACGGGTTGGCCCAGTCCATGAGGACGGCTTTATAGTCCGCATCCCGGTAATGAGGCACGAGTCCGGGGGAATAGGCCTGTTCGTTAACCAACGCGATCCGGGGCCGTATTCCCAATAACCGTTCATAGACTTCATGGCCGAGGCGGAGATTAGCGGCATTGACCGCTGGCGGAACCAGGGGACCGATCAATTGAGCGTATCCGCTGCCGATGAATTCGCACAAGCCTTCGCCCACGAGCCGCCGCAACTGTTCGATCCAGCCCGGATCAATGCCGGCGATGGC